>CANFZL010000009.1 GCA_947451205.1 Comamonadaceae bacterium | reverse complement strand
TGATGGGCAACGCCTTTTCATCAAGTCGCTGTCGGCAACTCATCCCAGCGCGTGGTGAAGCGGCCTGATCGGTTTTCAGACTTCATGCCCCAGCGCTCGGCTGTGCCGCAAACGCCCGTTCGCAAGGTGTTGCGCCCATAGGTGAGGTTTAGCGTGTCGAGCGCAGCCATTAACCTGGCTGAGCGGGCACGGGCCAACGGGTCATCAAACAGCGCTTCTTGCCTGGCGGCTTGGCCGGACAGCATAGTCAGCATGACGCCGGCTTTTTTGTACTGGTAGCCGGGCTTGTAGATCAGCTCTAAGCCGAAGATCGCTGCGCGCGTGAGCGCCAGCGTGTCGCTACTGGGGTCCATCAGCGGCACCAGCAAGCCAGCGTTGAATTGCGGTTCGTTGGGCTTGAAACGATTGGTTTGCACGAAGACTTGCACGGCCGCTGCCACCGAGCCTTGCAGACGAAGTTTTTCAGCCGCCTTGGCCACGTAGCTGGCCACCGCTTCCCGCAACTCTGGCAAGGTGATCACCGGCGTGCCAAAGCTGCGCGAGCTCATGATTTGTTGCTTCGGCGGCGCCACATCTTCAAGCTCAAGACAAGACACACCGCGCAACTCGTTACAGGTGCGCTCCATCACCACGCCAAACTGCGCCTGCATGTTCTTGGGTGACTGGCGCCGGAGGTCCAGCACGGTGTGCACGCCCATGGCTTGGAGCCGCAAGGCCATGCGCCGGCCAACACCCCAGACCTCACCGACGTCGGTTTGCGACATCCACTGCAAACGCTCTGGTTTGCTCAGCGCATGCAGGTCGCACACGCCATTGAACTCGGGGTTCTTTTTTGCCAGATGATTCGCCAGCTTGGCCAAGGTTTTAGTCGGCCCTATGCCGGCACACACCGGCAGCCCGGTCCATTGCCGAATCCGTTCTCGCATGAGTTGGCCCATGGCCACGCCGCCGCCGAAATGCCGCAGCACAGACTCCACGCGCAGGAAGCTCTCATCAATGCTGTAGACCTCGATGTCGGGGGCGAAGTCACGCAAGATGCTGACGACGCGGTTGCTCATGTCGCCATACAGCGTGTAGTTGGACGAGAGCGCTTGAATGCCGTGCTGAGCGGCCAAGTCTTTCATCTTGAACCACGGCGTGCCCATCTTGACGCCCAAGGCCTTGACCTCGCCGCTGCGCGCCACGGCGCAGCCGTCGTTGTTGGACAACACCACCATCGGCACGCCCGCCAGTTTGGGTTGAAAGACCCGCTCACAGGAGACGTAAAAATTGTTGACATCGACCAGCGCAAACTGCGGCGTTACATGTGGAGTGATCGTCAGTGTGGGCATGCTCAGCCCCGGGTCGTGAGGCGCCGCACCACGCCAACGACAACACCCCAGACTTCGAGCTCAGCGCCCTCCGCAAAAGTGATGGGCGCGTAGCTCGGGTTCTCTGGCCAGAGTTCAGGCTGGCCTTGCCGGTAGCGCAGCCGCTTGATGGTGTAGTCACTGTTCACCACGGCCACCACGATGTCGCCAGACTGAGGCGTGAGCGAGCGGTCGACCACCACCTTGTCTTCGTGGTGAATGCCGGCATTGGTCATCGAGTCGCCCTTGACCGTGAACATGAAGGTGGCCGGCTTGTTGCGCACCAAGTAGTCGTTGAGGTTGAGCGCCTCTTCGGTGTAGTCGGCGGCGGGTGATGGGAAACCGGCCGACAACCGATGGCTGATCAACCGCAACTGAGCGGCTGGCAGGCCGATGGCTAAAGGCTGGGGGGCCTGATCTAAGGAAAGTTCAAAGCGAGACGACATCATGATACAAATACTGTACAAAAACACAGTCTAACTGCAACCCAGTCGATTGCAACGATTTTTAGTCCAACTGAGCACCTGAATCTTTCACGATCTTGGCCCAATGCACCAAGTCCTCTCGCAGGAGAGTGGCCAGTTGATCTGGCGTGCCAGGCGCGGCCTCCACACCCAAGCCAACCAAACGCTCCCGCATCTCCGGGTTGTCCATCAGCTTGCTGATGACCTCTTTCGGCGTTCCCACTGGTACGAACAGACCATACCAAGCGTTGGCATACAGCTCGGCCAAGCTGCCGAAGGTCATGAGCACCTGCCCTGCCCTACCACGACATCGGTCGCCCCAGCAGGTGGTTCACCGTGCCGTTACCGGCAGACGCGTCATTGAACTTGCCAGGACTGGCATTGGCCAGTGCCACCAGCTCATGCAGATTCTTGGCCGGAACCGCCGGGTTGACCGCGAGCATGTACGGGGCGACACCCTCCACCATGACGGGGTCAAAATCTTTGACCGGATCGAACGGCACCTTACGGTAAAGAAAGGAGTAGCGAGCGAAGCTGCGCCGGCGATGATGCGTCGTCTCGTTGTCATTGCTTTGTCTCCTGCGTCAGCTTGGGCTGAACTCATGATCATTGAAATCCGCGATCACGACACCATGAGCTTAAAGCAAGCTATCGGCCCAAATATTGTGTGCCCAGTTCCAAGCGTAAACCCCCTCAAGCTCAGTGGGGCCCGGCGACACACCGCCTGAACCGGAAACGGTTTTAAACGTTTTGTCAGCCGCACTGTATTGATGCACGCTGGTCACGTGAACCACGCGAGTCGCATCCACAAAGCTATAGCAAGTGTTGTTCAAGACAGGTGCTGAGTTGACATCAAACCCACGCAGCTCAGCCACGATGGCGGCCGCAGCCACCTTGGCGTGCTGATTAGCCATGTGCCCGGACTTGGGCATGAACGCGGCGTTTTGGGTTGCGTCACCGATGATGTGAATGTCTTTGGCGGCGGTGGATTCGAAATTTAAAAAATTGACCTGTGCCCAGCGCTCATTCGAATTGGCCAGCCCAGTCTGCACAATGATTTTGCTGGCACGCATCCGCGGTAAAACATTCAAGACGTCGGCGCGCGCCGAGTCTTGAATATCAAATATCAGCGTCTTGGTCGCGGCATCGACACGCAGCAGGTTGTGTGATGAGCGGTAGTCAATCATCCCTGGATACAAATCAGTCCAGGCTTGTTTAAACAGATAGGCCTTGGACACCACGTCTTCGTTGGCATCGAGGATCAACACCTTTGACTTGGGCTTGTATTTTTTGAAATAAGCGGCCACCTGACAAGCTCGTTCATACGGCCCGGGCGGGCATTTGAACGGTGCCTCTGGGATACTGATGGCGAACACACCGCCATTGGGCATCTGCTGCAGTTGCTTTTGCAAGGCCAGCGTCTCAGGGCCGGCCTTCCAGGCCTGCAAGGTCACACCGGCTTGATTCGCCGGCGCCAAGCCTTCGATGCTGTCGAGCATCAGATCCACCCCGGGCGACAACACCAATTTGTCGTAAGCGAGGCTTTTGCCAGATCTTAATTGGACGATTTTTTGGAGCGGATCAATGGACACGACCCAGTCTTTGACCCAAGAAACACCATGCTGCTTTTGCAAGGCATCGTACGAAACCGTCAACTCAGGAAGCGTGTTCGAGCCGCCCAAGACCAAGTTCGACAACGGGCAAGAGATAAAAAATGGATCAGGCTCAATCAGCGTCACGCGGGCGTTGTAGTCAGAGAACAGTCGAATATATTTCGCCGCGGTCGCACCGCCAAAGCCTGCGCCAACAACCAACACCTGAGCTGATTGAAGGTCGGCACGCACCAGACCCGGAAACGCCACACCACCAGCCAACAAGGCTGCTGTGCGACTTATAAAATGACGGCGTTTCATGATGACCTCTGGATGATGTTTTATGGACGCACGCCCGGGCTCTCAATTGGCATACCGCGTGCACGCCAGGTTAAAAACAATTCAAGCTCTAGCAGCTCCTTAGAGCCAAAAGCATAAGGCTCAGCGCGAACACCCGTCAAACAATTGCGCAAGCGCCGCTCTAAAGAACCGACCGACTGCCAATCTAGGCGATAAACCGGATAAGCCGTGGGATGGGCTTGTGGAATTAAATTACCAGCTAATTTTTGCCCCGGACGCTCAGCGTGGCACTGCGCGCACGACAGGTTCAATTGACCGAGCCGAAGATTGAAAAAGCGTTCGCCGGCATCAAGGTACCCAGCGTTTGACGGACTGCGAACCACCGTGATGGGCATACCTTTAGACTGCGTCGCCACAAACGCTGACAGCGATAAAAGGGGTTTGCTTTCTGGCGCCAAGGGCTTGGCACCTTGGTGTTCAGTACGGCACTGATTGATGCGCCCGTCAAGGTTCAACAACGGCCGACCCGCAGCGCTCAACTTCGGAAAGCTGGCCGCAACACCTTTCATTGACATCGTCGCATCACCATGACAAGAAGCGCAAGATAAATTTTTATTCCCTGTGGCTTCATGCCATAAGGCCTGCCCATCCAACACGGCGAAGTTGGCGGGATTCAGCAGCGGGTCGTCTTGCATGGCCTTTGTATCGGCCGACATCAGCTCGTAACTGGATTGCCGGTCTTTGCCAACAGGATCAGCCTTGACAAAACCCCCGAGTACAAAGACCGCACAGACACAACAAAACACAAAGACTTTAGCGATAGAGATCATCGAAGCACACATTGCAATGGCTGCATTCAGGTCACCACAAGTTGGCTGGTCGTATGGGAAGCGTAGCCATCGTCACCAGACCATTGAAATTCAAGCGTACCGCTTTCGGTCGCTAAGGTTGTGAAAATAATCATGGGATTGGCACCCATGCCCGGGTGCAACTCGACCCGAAAGACTTCATCACCGTTGTACGTGCAAAGAAAGTTTCGAATGATGTCTCGCGGTACACGCTGCCCGGTTTCAGTGTGACGAAAACCGGATTCCATATCGTGTTGCACGATGATGCGAATTTCAACAATGTCACCTTTTTGGGCGGTGGCTGGCATGGTGACCAGGGTGCGAGAGGTCTTGCTCACCTTAAACCTCCGTGCAAGCTGCGAGCGTGACCAGCGTCGAAGCATCGCCTTGCCAGAAAGAGCCGTCACTCATCTGCGCGATGGCCCGCACACGTTGCGAGTCACCTAAACGAATTCGCGTCGTGATGACCGCCCGACCGGCACGCGGCGACAAATAGAAACTCACCACATTCGGCAAGGGGTTGCCTTCAGCCACGATGTGAATCGCTTGCACATAGTCAATCGGCGTCATAGGGCTCACAACCGAGACCTTCATGGTGACCAAATTACCGTTTTCAACCAAGGGCGGAATCACCAGCGTCACTCGACCCATCGTGGCTTTTTTATTGCCCAAAATCTTGTCAACCGCCTGCGTGGCGTCAGCCACTGTGGCGAGAGCGTTACGCGAGGTCAAGCCACTGGCTACGCCGGCACTGAGTACAAAAATTCTTCGGTTGATCGTCACGGTTTCAAGCTCACTAAAAAAGCAACGACATCTTCAATCTCTTGTGCCGTCAAGATGGTCTTTCCAGCGAATTGGGGCGCCACACGTGTGAGGCCTTCAGTGCGGAAATACGAAGGCATGATGGTGTCAGGATTGAACCGACTTGCATCGACGATACGCGCACGTAACTGCGCGGCGGACAACCGCGCAGAACTTGCCGCCAGGTCAGGTGCCAGATTGCCTTGAAAGGGCTCTTCAGGAAACGGACCGCTGTGACACAAGATACATAAACCTTCTTGCCGACTCACAACAAGTGCACGCCCCCGGGCTACGTCACCGGGATGGTCTGATAACGATTCAACAATTTGATCACCTGCAACTACCTGCGCTAAAACGGAGCTGGGGATAGCGAGCCAGACAGTGAACGCCAAGACACACCCAGCACCCCACCCCGTCATACCAAAGTCATTCCACTGTTCTTCAACGGCACACTGCGCAAACGCTTGCCGGTGGCGCGATAAATCGCATTGAGCACCGCCGGTGCGGCCACGCAAATCGTGGGTTCACCAATACCGCCCCAGTCTTTGCCACCACCTTCCAAAATGATGGTCTCAACCGTCGGCATCTGGGCTAGCCGTATTGATCCAAAGGTGTCAAAATTCTTTTGCTCGATTCTGCCGTTTTTAACGGTGCACTCTTGCTCGAACAATGCCGACAAGCCATACACGAACGAACCTGAAACCTGACGTTTGATTTGCGCTGGATTCACCGCATAACCACAATCAGTCGCCGCCACAATGCGATGAATTTTCACCTTAGTGCCATCCGTCACAGACAACTCGCAGGCGGCAGCCACATAACTACCAAAAGCGGTCATCTGAGCAACACCCCGAAACACGCCCGGGGCAGCCGGTTTAGCCCAACCAATCCCATCGGCCACGGCATTGAGAACCGCGAGATTGCGGGGAAACTTGCCCATGTACTTACGACGAAACTCAACCGCATCGACGCCAGCCGTTTCTGCGAGCTCATCCATGAAGCATTCCATGAACACCGCGTTTTGATTCACGTTCACACCGCGCCAAAAGCCTGGCGGAATGTGCGTATTGCGCATGGCGTGGTCCATCAACTGGTTCGGAAACTCATAACCAAATCCATGCTCACCGCCATCGAAAACACCTTGAAAGACAAGTGGGTCACGACCTTTTTGTGCCGCGAGAACAGCTGGTCGCACTGATGCCAAAATCGACTGCCCTGACAAGCGCATGTGCATAGCCGTCAAATTCTTGTTGGCATCAAACGAGCCTGTTAGCTTGCACATCATGATCGGATGGTAGCGGCCCTGAGTCATGTCCTCTTCGCGAGTCCACATCAGTTTGATCGGTGTGCCCGGCATTTGTTTAGCGATGTTGACCGCTTGCGTTGTGTAGTCTTGAAATGCACCACGACGACCAAAGCCACCGCCCAAATTGATTTTGTAAACATCGCATTTTTCAGCAGCCAGGCCCGATGCCTCAATCACTGCAGCCAAAGAGGCTTCACCGTCTTGCGTCGGTACCCACGCCTCGCAACGCTCAGGGGTCCATTTGGCCGTTGCGTTCATGGGCTCCATCGGCGCGTGATTCAAAAACGGGTAGAAATAGGTGGCTTCAGTTTTATTAACTGCAGAGGTTAGCGCTGCCTTGGTATCGCCGCGCGTATTGCCAACAAAAGCCTGCTCAGCCATCAAGCCCTCTTCAAGAATCTTGGCAATCGAGGCACTCGATACGGAAGCATTCGGGCCTTCATCCCAGACAATCGCAACTTGGTCTAGGGCGGTTTTGGCGACCCAAAAAGTATCGGCCACCACGGCCACGGCCGTCTCACCAACTTTCATGACCTTCTTGACACCTTTGATGCCGGTCACTTTGCTGGCATCAAAGCTTTTAACCGTGCCACCGAAGACTGGGCACTCTTTGATGGTTGCAACCAACATGCCCGGCAGCTTTAAGTCAATGCCATAAACCTGCTTGCCTGTCACTTTGTCGGCAAACGTGTCAATGCGATTCAACGGCTTGCCGATGATCTTCCAGTCTTTGGGATCTTTCAGTGTGATCTCGGTTGGCACGGCAATTTTTGAGGCAGCGGCGGCGACTTTTCCGAACGTGACTTGACGGCCAGTGGGTTTGTGCGTGATCACGCTTTGCGCAGCCACACATTCGGCCACGGGTACTTTCCATTCGTTGGCGGCGGCTTGCACCAGCATCAAACGGGCAGCGGCACCACCCTTGCGAACGTATTGCTCTGACGTACGAATGCCGCGACTGCCGCCTGTGGAAAAATCACCCCAGACGCGCTTGCGCCTGAGGCTTTCACCCGGTGTTGGGTATTCAACTGTGACCTTACTCCAGTTGCATTCGAGTTCTTCAGCGACCATTTGGGCCAAGCCGGTGATGGTGCCCTGGCCCATCTCCGAGCGCACGACACGCACAACCACGGTGTCGTCGGGTTTGATCACCACCCAAACACCAATCTCAGGGCTTGACTCAGCAGCTTGCGCAGAACTCATCAAAGACATTTGTAAACCAAGCGCTAAACCGCTGCTGACGGCTGTGGTGCCAACAATGAAATGACGGCGGGAAAGATTCGGGACACGTGCGTTCATATTTGACCCCTTAAGCTTTGGCAACTGAATGGATGGCGGCGCGAACTTCTTGAAAGCTACCGCAACGACAAATATTGGTGATGGCCGCATCGATATCTGCATCGGTCGGCTTGGGTTTTTTAGCCAGCAAATCAGTGGCCGCCATCAGCATGCCGGACTGACAAAAACCGCACTGCGGCACTTGATGCTCGATCCAGGCCTGCTGCAGCTGAGTCAGCTTGCCATTTTTGGCCAGCCCTTCAATCGTTTGAATTTTCTTGCCCACAGCAACGCTGACAGGCAACACACAAGATCGAACAGCCGCGCCATCCATCATGACTGTACAGGCGCCACATTGCGCAACACCACAGGCGTATTTGGTACCCGTCAAACCCAATTGTTCGCGAATAACCCACAACAACGGGGTGCTTGAATCGACATCGACTTTGTGCGCTTTGCCGTTAACCGTCAATTGAATCGCCATCGAGACACTCCTGAAAATTGATGTAGTTTTCAATACTATTTGACTTTTACAGACTCCACAATCAAGGGTTTGCCCTAGGATTTTTGCGGGCACATCGATCGCACAGCTTGCTTGAAAGCAGGTATTTAGCTCTGCTCGACCGGCCCATTGCGGTCATCGATAACCGGCAGCCCTGGCGTGCAGGCCCAGAGCGTTTTACTTCCACACGCGCCGATTCGACTGATCGTGCTTTTCACACCAGGCACTGGGATCGGATCTGATTGCACTGACGCTTTGGCCACGGCTGGCAAGCTGGGCGTATATTGGCTGGATGAGCTATCACCCACACCAACACCACCGCTCTGACTTGGTCAGGATCGCCACACAGGCCATGATCGACCGGGGGCTTGCGCCCGAGTTTTCAGCTCACGCGCTGGGCCAACTGGCAGACATCACAGGACCCGGGCAGGACGACAGCCCCGACATCCTGGATTTGACTGGTCTGCTGTGGTGCTCCATTGACAACGACGATTCGATGGACCTGGATCAGTTGACGGTTTGCGAGTCACTGCCGCACGGCGCGCTGCGCATTCAAGTGGCGATTGCCGACGTTGATGCGCTCGTCAGGCTAGGCTCGCCGATTGACTCCCACGCACGATTGAACACGACAACGGTGTACACATCCGCGCGCATATTCCCCATGCTGCCGGAGCGACTTTCAACCGACTTGACGTCGCTGAATCCGCAACAAAATCGGCTGGCGCTGGTGACCGACATGGTGTTTAACGCTGACGGCGTTTTGACCCAATCAACCTTGTACCGGGCCTTGGTACGCAACCAGGCCAAGCTGGCTTACGACGCGGTCTCGGCCTGGATTGAAGACAGCGCTGAATTACCTGCGGCGGCGGCAGTCCCTGGTATGGCGACGCAGCTGCGACTTCAGGACGCCATGGCTCAGCGGCTGCGGGCTTTGCGTCACGCGCAGGGCTCGTTGGAGTTTGAAAGCTCGCAGCCGCGAGCTGTGTTCGAAGGCTCAAGGGTGGTCGACTTGCAGCAGCAGGTGCAAAACCGGGCACGCCAGTTGATCGAGGAACTCATGATCGCCACCAACGGCTGCACGGCGCGCTACCTGAGCAGCCGGGGCCAAGCCTCACTGCGGCGAGTGGTTCGGTCGCCCGAGCGCTGGCAGCGGATCGTGACGGTAGCGCACGACCGTGGTCACACTTTGCCGGCAGAACCGGATTCCAAAGCACTCTCTGTTTTTCTGGCTGAACAACACCGCAAAGACCCACGGCACTTTCAAGACTTGTCGCTGATCATCGTGAAACTGTTGGGCTCGGGCGAATACACGGTGGAGTCACCTCAGATGGAACCGGTCGGACATTTCGGGCTAGCGGTGCGCGACTACACCCACTCGACCGCACCGAATCGTCGCTACCCGGATTTGATCACCGCCCGGCTTTTGAAGGCGGCGCTAAAAAACGAGCCATCACCCTACTCCAAAGGCGAGCTTGAGATGCTGGCACAGCACTGCACAGTGCAAGAAGACGCAGCTCAAAAAGTCGAGCGACAAATGCGCAAGTCTGACGCAGCCATGGTGCTGGAGACGCGCGTCGGGCAACGCTTTGAAGCCTTGGTCACCGGCAGCACACCCAGCGGCGTGTGGGTGCGCATTTTTTCGCCGCCCGCAGAGGGAAAATTGGTCGATGGACAAGAGGGCTTGAATGTTGGCGACGCCTTGCGTGTCAAGTTGATCGGTACCAATGTGGAGCGCGGTTTTATAGACTTTGTGCGCGTCGGCTGACGCTTATTGCGGTTGGGTAGTTTCGGCCAAGATGGATTCAGCTAGCAGCGCGATGGGTTTGTCTACCAATTTTCCATCCACGGCAATCGCCCCCAGCGGGCCGCTGGTCAAAGCCAGGATGACTTTTTTAGCCCATTCAATTTGTGCCACTGTTGGGGCAAATGCTGTGTGCACGCCCGCCACTTGACGTGGATGAATGCACAGCTTGGCACCAAAACCGAAGCGGCGCGAACGACGCACGTCTTCTTCGAGCTGGGTGTTGTCGTCGATCGCCAGCGACACGCCATCGATCGGGGCTGGTAAACCCGCCCGCCTCGAAGCCAAGACCAGTTGTGTGCGCACGCTGTCGAGTTCTTCACCATCACCTTGAATACCGGAGTCGGACATGAAGTCAAAGGAGCCGAATGCGAGACGGGTCACACCAGCGACCCGCGCCAATGGCAAGGCTTCAAACCATCCAGCAACAGACTCCACCAAGGGGATCAGCCCTTGCCCCGGCCGCATGCGGCTGGCCAATTGACGCAACCCGTCTGCCGATTCAGCCTTAGGCAACATCACGCCACGCACGGCCGGCAAGGCCAGCAGTGCGCAGTCGGCTACATGCCACGGGGTGTCTGCGGGGTTGACCCGAATCCAGACCTTCGCCGGTGTCGTGATGAGCCAAGTTTGCATGGCGGCGCGGGCTTCATCCTTGCGTTCAGGAATGACCGCGTCTTCCAGATCAAGAATGACGACATGGGCGCCACTGGCCAATGCCTTGTCAAAACGTTCAGGCCTATCACCGGGGACAAAAAGATAAGAGCGGTCCATAGACATCCATATTCCTTTCTTAAGATGATGTTGGCACGTCCGCTGTGCGGCGCTGGTTCAGCAACAACACCACGCCGCAAACAGCCGAGGCCACCATCAAGACCAAAAATCCAGCGCGGTAAGTACCAAAGAAACTCGACAAGGCACCAAACACGGGTGCCCCCAACACCACACCCAAGTAGGTGAAAGCCAAGGTGCCGCCGGTGGCCATGCTGGCCTTGCCTTTGGGTGCCTGACGCGCGACCTCTGCCAAGTACACGCCGTTCCAGCCAATGGCAGATGCGCCAAAGATAGTCAAAATAACCCAAACCCACACCTGCGGTGTAGTGGCTGTCAAGAAAGCGGTAGCCAACGCACTGAGGGCCATCACGCCGCCCAGCAGAGCCAGCGTTTTCGGCGCACCTAGCCAGCGGTCAGCAACATAGCCCCAAGCCACTCGCCCAACCACACCACCGGCTTGTGTGAAGGACAAAGCAACCCCCGCACCGACCAAGCCATACGACAAGTCATCGTACAAATAAGTCACCAGATAGGTGCTGAGCGACAGCTGCACCATCGAAAAAACAAACGAACAACCCGCCATCGTCGCCAAAGCTCGGTGTGCCAGCACCAGCCGGATCGGCTGAGCGAAGCTGCCCAAACGCAGCGGTTGACCGATTTTTCGATCAACATCCAACGGGCTGCGCAATGGCTGCGACAGCGCAGAACACAGTACGCAAGCTGCCGCCACCACCACCAGACTGGCTTGCCAATTCATACTGAGCAACAACAAGGGAACGATAGCGCCAGCCATCATGCCGCCCAAGGGGACCCCTGTTTGTTTGATCGAAAAAACCAATGACATCTGGTGCGGCGGTGTGGTGCGCGCCAACAAATGTGAACTCGCCGGCGTGATCGGGCCATAACCCCAACCGATCAGCACAGCGCCCATGAAGACCGAAGGCAACCAGGGCACAGCGCACAACAGCAAGCCCAATGCACACACCAACAAGCTGATTTGACTGACACGAATAGCCCCCAATCGCGCTACGGCTGCACCAGCCAACAAGGTCGTCATCAAAGCGCCGCCGTAACTGATGGCGATGTACAAGCCGACCAAGGCCGGTGAAACCGCCAAGGCTTTGGCAGCCACCGGCGCCATCACCGGCAGTGTCAGCAGTGCCATAGACGCCATGGCTTGAATCAACAAGGTGATGAAAAGCGGTCCCCAACTGCTCATCAAGACGCACTCCACTCGCGGCGCAACACCGTGCTGTAGCTGAAGCGGTCTGCCGGGTGGGTACTGTTGGCCAGCTCAACGAGTTGGCCCAAGCGGTTGCGGTAACGCCGACTGATCCACAGCCCCGGACTGCGCACAGGCGCATCCAGTGCAGCCGCCATATCGCGGTCTAAAGCGACGGCTCGAATTTCTTGTTCAACCGCCACAATGACTTCGCCAAACTGCTGCTCAATGGCGGCATGCACAGCACCGTTGAGTGGACCCTCCAGCCCTTTGACCGAACGGAACGCCGGATGCACCCAAATGTCTGTGAAGCTCAAGGGCTTATTCTGGTCTTGGGTGTGACGACGTCCACTCAGGTGCAACCAGGTTTCCCCTGCTGTCGCCTCCAGCATCAGCGCTTGCTCAGGGTCAATTTCAAGCTGCGCCCTGGCCTCAATCACCAGCGTTGTGTCGGTGGCGTATTGGTAGAGATCGACCACATCGGCGGTACGCTGCCGGTACGCCATGGTCGGGGTGCGTGAGCAAACCGTCGTTCCCACGCGCGGTTGGCGCACCACCAGACCGAGTTGCACCAAACGCTTGACGGCCTCGCGTGCCGTCGAACGGCTGACGCCGAACTGATCACAGAGTTCGTACTCGGTCGGTAACAAAGTGCCCACCGGATAGCGTTCGCTTTCAATTTCGTTCAACAAGGTTTGCGCCAATTGCAGGTAACGCGGCTGGCTCGACGACAACGCCAAACCCCGCGAATGGGCGGCTGGATCAGGCGATGCGGTCAGGGTCATATGACGGATTTTTGTCGGAGTTGTTCAAGGGCTTGAGCATCGTAACCGGCCTCGCTCAAAATCGTTACGGTGTGCTCACCCATGCTCGGTGCCGGACGCACAGGATGCACACCAGCGCGCACCGGCGACGCCACCATGCGCACGGGCCCATCAGGATGCTCAAAGTCCAGCAGGCGTTCTTGTTCAGCGACAAAACCGCTGTCAAGGGCCTGCGCCACGTCATACACCGGTGCCACCGGCACCTTGCCAGCCAAGCGCTCAATCCAGTCGGCGGTGGTCGCGGTTTGCAACACGGCATCGACATCAACCGTCAGTTGATCGCGATTCGCCAGGCGGTCCTTGAACGACTTGTAGGCCTCGCAAACAGCCCACTCAGGTTTGCCAACTTCACGGGCGAAAACACCCCAAAACTTCTCCTTGTTGCACATCAGAAAAATCCAGCCGTCCTGCGTCCGGTACAACTGGCTCGGTGTCAACGATGGATGGCTAGACCGCGTCTCACGCGTGATCGCCGTGTCGGCATTCAGATACCAAGTCGCCACGTAGGCGAGGTTGTGCAGGGCCACATCAAACAGACTGACATCGACATCGCGGCCAACACCGGACGACCTGGCGCTGATGATGCCGGCCAACAAACCCATGGCGGCCGTGGTGCCGGTCATCAAATCAATGATCGACAGTCCCATGCGGGCAGGCGGTCCATCGGGTTCGCCGGTGAGCGACAAATAACCGGCTTCGGCCTGCATCAGGTAGTCGTAGCCGGGCCACGCAGCGCGAGATCCGGTACGGCCATAAGCCGACAAATGACCGCAGACAATTTTAGGGTTGTGGGATTTCAGCGCCTCGTAGGTCAAGCCCAGCTTGGCCGGCAAGTCACCGCGTAAATTATTGAACACCACGTCCGCCGTCTTGACCAAGCGCTGCAAGATCTCTTGCCCCTCGACTTGCTTCAGGTCGAGCGTGATGCTTTTTTTGTTGCGGTTGAAGGACTGGTAAAAATGGCTATCGCCCGGACCAAAGTAATGCGGCCCCACAGCACGACCGACATCACCGCCATCGTGGTGGTTTTCAACTTTGATGATCTCAGCCCCAAGATCAGCCAGGTGCTGCGTGCCGAAAGGCCCTGCCCCGTATTGCTCGACCGCGATGATGCGGACGCCGGCCAGCAAGCCCGGTTGAACGGCTTCGGTTTCAGCGCTCATATCGGGTTCCTATCGATCACCTGCTTGGCAATGATGATGCGTTGCATCTCGTTGGTGCCCTCACCGATCAACAGCAAAGGGGAATCCCGGTACAAGCGCTCAACGTTGTATTCTTTAGAGTAACCGTAGCCGCCAAAAATACGCATGGCTTCAAGCGAGTTTTCTTGGGCTGCCTCGGTGGCGAAGTACTTAGCCATCCCGGCTTCCATGTCGCAACGCTCGCCGCGGTCGTAGGCTTCAGCGGCGGCGTACACAAGCAACCGCGCAGCTTGGGTGCGGGTCGCCATTTCGCCGAGCTTGAGCTGAATCGCCTGGTGTTCGCAAATCGGCTTGCCGAAGGTTTTTCGCTGCTGCGAATAAGCCACGGCCTCGTCAAGCGCCGCCTGCGCCACACCCAAGCCTCGGGCTGCTACATTGATACGGCCCAGCTCAAGACCACCCAGAATTTGTTGCAGACCTCGGCCCTCTATGCCGCCGATCAACCGACTGACTGGCACGCGGTAATTCTCGAAACTCAGCGCGCAGGTGTCGATACCTTTGTAGCCCAACTTCTCCAACTTCTTGCTGACCGTGAAGCCCGGCCCTTTTTCTGCGATCAGCAAACTCATGCCTTTGTGGCGCGGCTCGATTTTGGAATCAGTTTTGACCAGCAAGGCGATGCAGTTGCCATGCAAGCTGTTAGTGATCCACATCTTGGAGCCATTCACCACGTAGTCACTGCCATCGAGCTTGGCACTGGTGCGGATCGCCTGCAGATCAGTGCCGCAGTCGGGCTCTGTCAGACCAACGCCGCCGCGCAACTCACCGGTCGCAAAACGCGGCAGGTAATAGTCTTTTTGCTCGGTGGTGCCAAAGCGCTGCACGGCCATCGCCATGATCAGGTGCGAATTGATGATGCCGGAGATCGACATCCAGACGCGTGACATGCGCTCGATGATCTTGGCGTAGGTGGTGGTGGACAAACCCAGACCACCATATTCGGGCGCAATGATGCAACCGAACAAGCCCATGTCCTTCATCTTCTCCACAATCTCTGCGGGGTACGTATCGTTGTGCTCAAGCTCACGCACATAGGGCTTGACCTCGGAGTTGAGGAACTTCTCGAGCATGTCCAGAATGAGGTTTTCCTGCTCTTGATCAGCGGGATCAAATTGATGGCGTGCGTTCATGTGTTGTCCAGTTGAGCTTTGACGCCCAGAAGTTGTGCCAGTGAAGCGGCGGTGTGCTGTTCCAAATCCAGAACAGCATTGAGAATGGCATCGGCGTGCGTGCGGGACACGGCATGAGCAGCGTTGTCTTGAAATTTACCTATGATGTCGGCGTGGCTGATCGGGCGACCGGGTGCACCTCGATTGATCGGCTCATGGTGGCGCAACACACGGCCGTCTTCTAACTCGACAATGACCTCGCCGCCGTAGTAGCGCGGAAAGTCAGCATCCGGGTCGATTTCGCAAATGACTTTGGCGGCCAAGGCGCGAGTCTGCGGATCGGTATAGGCCGACGGCTCCAGCGCGTCCAGCGTGAAAGCACCAAAACGCAAACCGGTGGCCACGGAATACGGAATGCTGAATTGCGCCTCGTAGGCGTTGGCCGGTTGCCGTTTGTTTTCAATCGGCTCGCACACTGTTTTCATCACGCCCTCAGGCAAGCGCGCAATGATGCGTTTGACCGCTGCGCCCTGCCATTGCGAATGCAAACTGCTGGCCGCATCCGCACAAGCGTGTGTGAAATGACAGGCCGGAATCGGCTTGATGGCGATGTTGAGCGTTTCCCAGACGCTGCCTAAACCGTCGGTGACGATGTTCAAGTCGCAGCTTTCAGCGAGCGCGCCCAAGTGGCTGTTGTAGAGCCCGAAGCGCCCTTCGTAGGTGGCTCGGGGACCGACAAAACCGTGCTTGGCCATGGTCGCAGCCGTGATGGCGCTGGCGCCTGCCCAGCCCGGATGCAGACGCTTGGTCCAGGCACCATCTTGCAAAAACTCCAAGCTGCCGCTGGCCAGCGACAGGGCAATGCCCTGTGCATCGACCCACTGCGCCTGCTCCAGCTGCATCAAATGCGCGGCCGCCAAGGTGCAGCCAAAGGTGCCGATCAAGCCAGTGGGATGGAAGCCGACTTGGTGAAAAGCACCGTTTGCCGCAGCCCCCAAGCGAATTGCCGTCTCAACGCCAAGCACATAGGCGGCCAGCAGTTCACGACCGCTGGCTTGGCGTTGCACCGCTAAGCCGAGAGCAGCTGGCAGCACCGAGGTGGTGGCATGCAACACGGCGCGCGGATGCGTGTCGTCGTAATCGAGGCCGTGGATCAACAAGGCGTTCATGGCAATCGCGTCACGCACCGGCAGTTGCACACCACAACCAATGACCGGGACACCACCAGAACCGCCGCCCAGTTCCTGGAAAGCCGCGAGGCTTTTCCGAGCAAAATCGTATTGCGTACTGGCCAGCGCAATGCCAAAAGCATCGAGTATCAAATGCACAGCACGTTGGCGCACTTCGGTAGGCACGCTGTCAAGCGTGAAACCATGGCCGAACTCGGCCAAGCGTTCGGAGATCAATGGACTCATTTCAATCAACCCTGGCGCCAGACAATTTGACGGCAACCGCCCACTTGTCTATTTCTGACTGGATGTAGCGCGCGAATTCATCTGGGCGCGACAAAATGGGCTCAGCGCCAAGGTTGGTCAATTGATCCCTCACTTCAGGCGAATCCAGCCACGTCGAACTCAAAGCTTTGTGCAAGGTCTCGATGATCTCCTTGGGTGTGCCCTTGGGTGCGGCAATGCCGATCCAAGCCGGTGCTTCGAAGTTACCAAGCCCCGCCTCAGCCATGGTGGGCACATTGGGCACGGCCGGATTGCGCGTCTTGCTGGCGACGGCCAGGAGTCGCAGCTTGCCGCTGCGGTAGTGCGGTATCAAAGCGGCGCCCGTGTCGATCATCACCGGCACCTGACCGCCAATCAAGTCTGTCACTGCGGCTGGGCTGCCCTTATAAGGCACATGCAGCATATCGATACCCTGGGCTTGTTTGAAAAGCTCCATCGTCAAATGGCTGGTGACACCACTGCCTGACGATGCGTAATTCAGTTTGCCAGGGTGAGCCTTGGCTTCACGCACCAGATCGCCGGCGGTTTGTGCGACAAAGTTGGGGTTGCTGGCCAGGAACAACGGCACGACGGCCAACTCACTGATCGGCACAAAGTCTTTGAGAGGGTGATAAGGCAACTTCGAATATAAGCTGATGTTGATGGCCATGGTGCCGCTAGAACCGACCAGCAGCGTGTAGCCATCCGGGTTCGCCTTGGCCACCATTTCAGAGCCAATGATGCCTGCAGCGCCTGGTTTGTTGTCGACAAACACGGGTTGCTGCAAAGCTTCCTGCAGCTTTTTGGCGGCAATACGAGCGATGATGTCCGTCGCCTGCCCCGCGGGGAAACCCACCACGATACGGATCGTTTTTTCCGGGTAAGCGGCCAAGGCACTGCCGACAACACTGCACAGAGCAAAGGCAGCCAATGCCCTAGCGGCACGGCGGGTGACTGTATATTTCATTTTTTTGTCTCCTGGTTTTTGTGACGGCACTGGCGCTATTTTTCAGATGTCATCGTTCACGCCGTGACCGCGCCGCGCCACCAAGAATGTCCGCTCGAAAGCCATCACCTGAGCGTTCTTTTGATTGAAGGCTGTGGTTTTAACGGTGACGATGCCCTGGCCCGGACGGGATTTGGATTCACGCTTTTCGAGCACCTTGGTTTCGGCATACAACGTGTCACCGGCAAAGACGGGCGCGGAAATGTCTATGTCTTTCCAGCCCAGATTGGCAATCGCCTTGCCACTCACATCGTTGACCGTCATACCGACCACCACCGCCAGCGTCAGCGGGCTGTTGATCAACAATCTGCCAAATTCGCTCTTGGCCGCATAGGCAGCGTCACAGTGCATCGGGTGCTGGTTCATTGTCAGTAACGCGAACTGGATGTTGTCGTTGTCCGTCAAGGTGCGGCCTGGACGGTGCTCATAGACGTCACCGACCTTGAAGTCTTCAAGATAACGACCGTAAGACGCGCGGTAACGCTGGGGGCTAATTTCAACGGCTGACAACATGGAAATCTCCTGAGTAAAACAGTATTGGTTGTTTTGTTTATTTGTACGAACAAATAAGTTTACCCAAAGAAGCCCGGACTTAAAAATCGGTAAAAACCCTAGCAGAGGACGATTAAAAGAAAAAAAGCGTGGCCCGCTGTCACAGAACACGCTTTATGAAGAAAGCCAACCCGGATCACCGGGTTGGACTCAAACTCTCGATATCAAATCACTGAGGTTCGATCTTGGCATCGTGAATGGCTTTGGCCCACTTGGCGCTTTCGGCCTTGGAACGCTGCGCCAGCGCCTCTGGTGTGCCGGGCTCGGTCTCAAAACCGAGGGCTGCAAAACGCTCCAAAATATCTTTGTTGCCAGCCGCGATATTAATGGCGCGGTTCAGCTTCATAACGATGTCGCTAGGCGTACCAGCAGGGGCAAACACCGCGAAATAAGCAATCAGCTCGTAGTCTTTCAAACCCAGCGCTTCGTTCACTGTTGGCAGTTCAGGAATAGCTTTAGAACGCTTGGTTGACGTCACCGCCAAGCCGCGCACTTTGCCGGATTTGACTTGCGGCAGCATGACCGCGAAGTCGGCCGTGAACAAGTTGACTTGACCACCGATCAGGTCGGTCATCGCCGCAGGACCGCTCTTGTACGGGATGTTGGTCATTTTGATGTTGGCCATGCTGGCCAGCACTTCGGTAGACACCAGCTGAGACGTACTCGCACTGGCGAAGGTCACGTAGGTTGGCTTGGCTTTGGCCAACGCCACCACTTCTTTGAGCGTTTTGGCCGGGAACTCGTTGTTGATCGCGACGATCAACGGCACCGAGCCCAAATAAGCGACAGGCGCAAAAGCCGTGTCTTGGTCGTAGGGCAGCTTTTTCATCAGGCTTTTGAGGGCTGCGTTGGTGCTGTTGGTGCCGACCAAAATGGTGTAACCGTCGGGTGCTGACTTGGCCACAAAGTCGGCACCCAACATGCCGTTGACGCCAGCTTTGTTGTCAACAATCACCGGCTGCTCCAGGATTTCAGAGATCTTGGCGGCAAACGCGCGGGCAATTTGGTCGGTGGCACTGCCGGCGGCGAACGGCACGATGGCCTTGATCGGCTTGCTCGGGTAAGTTTGAGCGCTGGCTGCAGCGGCGTAAACGCTGAGTGCTGCGACACAGCCGCTGAGCAGCCAACGACTCGCCGATGTGACCATCGTGGGGCGCAGGAATGAGTTCATTTGGTGTCTCCAGAAGTTAGCTGTGAATTATTACGCAGGGCGCATGTCGTCGGTGCTTAGAACCATGGCAAGCAACCCCGAGGCCAGACATTTGCCATGCGCGTCAAGCGCCAGTGAGCGCGTGACGCCGCCAGCCAAGGAACCATGCAGTACAAAATTAAGCGCACCCAAATGCGGCAAACAGTAGCGCTCCACCGGCCCCTGAACAATGCCTGCGTAGTGTGCCTTGACGCGCTCGGGCGTCAATAATTTTTCCAGCAGCGGGTAATGTTTGGCGTCATAGGCCATCACCGACAGCGTGCTGCGGTTGCCTTTGTCGCCGGTACGGGCGTGGGCGAGGTCTCTGAGCAGCATGTCAATTCTCCAAAATCAAAACAGAGGCGTTCACCCAATCCCGTGGGATCAAGACCGAGGCAGCGGCGATGACTTCACGCACGCTCTTGGTGGCACCGCCGCCACTGGCCGGGCCGTTCAGGTACATCGCTTCAACCTCGTTGACCACGTCTTTCGCTTGCTCGGCCGTTTTGACGCGCATCGCCAAGCGCAAGCGCACCTCACTCGGTTCATTTCTAGGTTCAGTGGCCGACATGATTTGAGTACCCAAGATGGTATTGACACCGATCAACTCGTAGCGGCTTTCGCAGTCGGCGAAACCGGCTTCATTCAAACGAATCTGCAACACATCCAACGCCAACTGACCACGCGCCACCGCGCCGGGACCGGCATATGACATCTGGCCGTCGGCAATGAAACCTTCGCGGTGACCGACCGTGACTTTCAGTGTGTCCGGCCGCTGCTGCCCTGCCCCGCCGCTGACCTGAACCCGGTCCGGGCCGACCTGCGTCAAACGAACCTGCGAAAAATCAGCCACCACATCGGGCTGCAAATAGCGCGCGGGATTTTCAATTTCATAGAGCAATTGCTCGGTGCACGTGGCTGTGGTGACGCAGCCGCCAGAACCTGCCACCTTGGTGATCACCGCATCACCCGAGGCGTCGACCTCGGCCAGCGGAAAGCCCAGATGCGCCAAGTCCGGCACATCACGAAAACCGGGGTCGGCAAAGTAGCCGCCGGTGATTTGTCCCGCGCACTCCAGCAAATGGCCGACCAACACGCCTTTGCCGAGCCGCATCCAATCGTCTGCGGCCCAGCCAAAGCTATGCATCAGCGGCGCCAGAAACAGCGCCGGGTCAGCCACCCGACCGGTGATGATGACGTGCGCGTCGGTCTGCAGCGCTGGCAGCAAAGCATCCGCACCCAAGTAAACGTTGGCAGAAATCACATCATCTTGGAGCGATGCCAAAGTGTGCGGCGACTCCATCAAGGGCAAGGCCATGCCGCGTGCGCTCAAGACTTCCAGCACGTCATCGCCAAAGACGACGGCCACTTTGACCTGCGGCAAGCCGAGTTCACGCGCCACCCGCAGAACTTCATGCCCGGCTTGCAGCGGATTGGCCGCGCCCATGTTGGTGATGATGCGAACGCCTTGTTGCACGCAGGGGCCCAGCACCGCCTGCATGCGCTTGGTCAATAACGGGTCAAAGCCGCGGTCGGGGTATTGGCTGCGCTCAAGCTGGGCCAGCGCAATCGTGCGCTCGGCGAGGCACTCAAAAACGAGGTAATCGAGTTGGCCTTTTTCAGCCAATTCAAGCGCCGGCAAGACGCGGTCGCCAGCGTAGCCTGCGCCCGAGCCGATACGCAAAGTGAAAAGGGGTGAGGTCATGGATGTGATCAAAAAAACTGACGAGACGCCAGTGTGTCACATCGCCAGGGCATCAAACACGTCAACCCCGTTGTGTCGGACCGCCGATATTGAACCGTAACGCAGCCCATTTCAGCGCATAAGCACCGATCAGCACGCCATTGAAATCACCCAGCATCATCCACAACAGCTGTTGCGGCGCGACCAGTTGCTGAGGGTCAAACAGTGTCCAGACCACATGGTGCACGATCGCATTGGCCAAGCAATAACCCAAGGTGACGATGCCAAGGTCTTTCAAGGACAGCAGGCTCACTTCACGGCCGGTGTAAAACCGAAAAACCAACACAGCAAGCAATGGACCGATGGCGGAGCAGAGCACATTGAGAAAACCGACCACGGAATGGTCGTTGAACACTTGCATCAAAAAAATACCGCCCAGGGCCGTCGCCAGAGTGCCACGAACTTTGCCGAGAACCAGAACATTCAGCATGCGCATAAAGGCAGGCAAGTAGACCAGACCGACATGCGGCGTGATCTCTAAGGAAGTGAAGATCCAGCCATTCGCCATATGCAGGAACGGATAAACAATGGCAGACAGTAACAGCAAAAAAATATCAAGCATGGCAGTGTCCGCAGGCTTGTGAGTCTCTCAGGAAAGATATCCCGATCACGGAATAACAAAATTTTGGCGTGCAAATTTTAACGCTTGGAACTGTTAGGTATCTGACAACTCAGCAGCATCAAAAACTCTTGCCGCCAGCGGCTGAGTACTTTCTGCGCAGCGGGTCCAGCAGTGGCCCCAAACCGTTGTGGTCGATCTCCAGCATGAGCGCCAACAATCGGCCAATTTCACCTTTGGGAAAGCCTTCCCGAGAAAACCAAACCAAATAATTGCCCGGCACATCGGCGATCAATCGGCCCTTGTATTTGCCAAAAGGCATCTGACGGGTTACCAGCAGCTCTAGGTCTTCGGGGTTCATGTGTGTTGACTTTCAGCCGTGCGCTGTTCAGCCGCCTGCCAACTTGACGCTGTAACCCTTGTCCACCAGCTGCCGCTGCACCAGTTCGCGGTGGTCGCCCTGCACTTCAATCACGCCGTCTTTGACGGTACCGCCCGAGCCGCAAGCGGCTTTGAGTTGCTTGCCGAGCTGCGTCAGGGCCGCGTCATCCAAGGGCACGCCCTGAATCAGGGTGACGGTTTTTCCGCCCCGGCCTTTAGATGATCGGGAAACGCGCACCACGCCATCGGTGGCTGGCCGGAGTTTGCTGCTTTTGCAAACGCACTGGGCGACCGCTTGGCGGCAATCTGGGCAGGTGCGACCGCTGTCGGTCGAGTAGACGAGGCCACTGCTGGCGAGCTTGCTTTTCATAAGGACATATTTTGCCGCAAGCAGGGAACAGCCTTGTATGGCGCAGGCGATGCCGAGCGCTCCTAAAATGAACCCATGAACCACACCACACAAGGCCACGCATGATTGTTGAACGCATCTGGACGGGCAACAGCCTGCGCAATTTCAATTACCTGATCGCCTGCCCCGACACCGGCGAAGCCTTGGCGATTGACCCGCTGGACCATGAAAAATGCTTGGCCACCGCCAAGGCCAAGGGCTGGAACATCACCCAGATTCTGAACACGCATGAGCACCACGACCACATCGGTGGCAATGCCGAGGTGGTGGCCGCCACCGGCGCCAAAGTGATTGCGCATCACAAGGCCGCCGGCAAGATTCCGGGCATGGACCGCGGCGTACAAGCCGGTGACGTGATCAAGGTAGGCAAGCACATTGAGCTGGAATGTCTGGACACACCGGGCCACACTTTTTGCCACATTTGCCTGTGCGCGCACGCTGAGCAGCCCGCGCTTTTTTCAGGTGACACCTTGTTCAACGCCGGTGCCGGCAACGTCCACAATGGCGGCGATGTCGAAGCACTTTACAGCAGCTTCACCGAGCAGTTGATGCGGCTGCCAGACAACACGCGCATCTTCCCCGGCCACGATTACATCGAGAGCAACCTGAAGTTCACGCTGGCCCGTGAGCCCGACAATGCAGCCGCTAAAGCACTCTTACCCAAGGTCGCGAGTCACGATCCGGCAACGTCCATCGTGACAACGCTGAAAGAAGAAAAAGAGTTCAACACATTCATGCGCTTGAGCAACCCAAGCGTCATTGCGCAGCTGCGCGACAGCTTTCCCGACTTGCCTGCACAGCCGGATGCCAAGACGGTCTTTAAAAAGCTGCGGGAACTGCGCAACACTTGGTGAGCATTGCGCTTTTTAAAGCCCGGTCGGATAGCGCACAAAGACACTGACACACAACTCGTCACTGCGAGCGTAGCGCGGCAGTCCACAACCACAGCCCCGTCATGGCGAGCGAAGCGCGGCCATCCATGACTGCGAATTCGGGCTCTGGACTGCCGCGCTACGCTCGCAGTGACGAAGTTTTTCGCTCGCAGAGACGGCATTTTTGGCCTGTTGTTCAAGGTCTGTGTGCGGTAGCCGGACGGATTCGGAAAACTCGCGATGACGGATCAGTGAGTTATCGCGCTGCGCTCGCCATGGCTCAGCAAGCCTTGCCAAGCCTGGCAATGCCCTCTTCAATCTTCGCCACATCGGCGGTAGCAAAGCTGAACCGCAGCGTTGACAGGTCTGGGTCAGCCGCATAAAACGGCGCGCCCGGCACAAACGCCACGCCTTGCGCAATGGCTTTTTTGGCAAACTCGGCAGCGTCTTTGGTTTTGCCATGGGCGCCGGTGAGGCGGGCCCAAAAAAACAAACCACCCTCGGGCTGCGTGAACGCGATGGCGTCGCCCAGTTCACGCTTCAAGCCAGCACCCATGGCTGCAGCACGCTCGGCGTAGACCGCGCGCACCCGTGCCAAGGTAGCCGGCATGCGCCCTGCTTTGAGGTACTGCGCCGCAGTGGCTTGGGCGAAGGTGCTGGTGTGGGCGTCACTGAACTGTTTGCACATGGTGGCTTTGGCCAGCAGCTCCGCGGGCGCAATCATCCAGCCGACGCGCAAGCCAGGGCTTAAGACCTTGCTCATGCTGCCGCAATACGCCAGCCACTCGCGGCTACCGGGAACATCACGACTGAGCGCCAACAAGCTGGGCGGCGGCGCCTCATGAAAATACAAGTCGCCGTAAGGGTCGTCTTCAACCACCAGCGTCTGATACTTGACGGCCAGCTCCAAGACTTTTTTACGCCGCTCCAAATTGAGCAAGGCACCACTCGGGTTGCCAAAGGTCGGGATCAGGTAGACAAACTTAGGTTTGTGCTCGGCGATGAGTTTTTCGAGGGCGTCGGTTTGCACGCCATGTTCGTCAATTGGCGCGCTGATGATGTCGGCGCCGTAAAGCCGAAAGCACTGAATGGTGGCCAGAAAAGTCGGGCCTTCGACAATCACTTTGTCGCCCGGGTTGATCAGGGTCTTGCCCAGCAAATCTAGGCCTTGTTGGCTGCCGGTGGTGACGATCATGCCGTCGGGTTCTACGGCAACGCCTTTCGCGGCCATGAAGGCGGCGAGTTGTTCTCGCAGCGGGTTGTAGCCCTCGGTTGCGCCGTACTGCAAAGCGCCGCCGGCTTCCTCCGTCAAGGCCAGATTGACGGCCTCCCGAATCCCTTCGACGTCAAACATGGCGCTGTCCGGAAAGCCGCCGGCAAAGCTGATGATGCCGGGCTTGCCGAGCAGCTTGAAGAGCTCACGGATGGCAGAGGTTTCGACATTGTTCAGGCGGTCGGCAAAGGGCAGCTGCATGGGGCTCTCTCAGGGGAATGAATTTCACACAAGGGTCAGATGTTAACGCCGTTGAGCAGTCAAGCCCCCCGGCTCAGCCTAAACTGACGAGCATGAAATCTGCCGCCATCGCCTCATTTTTTGCCACGCTCAAAGCCGCCAACCCGCTGCCGGTAACCGAGCTCGAATACACCAGCGTCTTTGAGCTGCTAGCGGCCGTGCTGCTGTCAGCCCAAGCCACTGACGTCAGCGTCAACAAAGCCACGCGCAAGCTGTTCCCGCTGGCCAACACGCCACAAAAAATGCTCGCCCTCGGGCTGGAAGGACTCGAAAACCACATCAAAACCATCGGCCTGTTCCACAGCAAGGCCAAGCACCTGCTGCAGACCTGCCAGATCTTGGTGGAGCGCCACGGCGGCCAAGTCCCGCGCACACGCGAAGCATTGCAGGCGCTGCCGGGCGTCGGTCGAAAAACGGCCAACGTGGTACTGAACTCGGCTTTTGGTGAAGCCGTGATGGCGGTCGACACGCATATTTTTCGGGTCAGCAACCGCACCGGCCTGGCCCCGGGCAAAAACGTTGATGAGGTCGAGGCCGGCTTGATGAAGCGCATACCCCCCGAGTATCTGGTGGACGCGCACCATTGGCTGATCTTGCTGGGCCGCTACGTGTGCCAAGCGCGCACGCCGCAGTGCTGGCAATGCGGCGTCAGCCAGTTTTGTGACTACAAGCCGAAGACGCTGCAGCCAGGAATATCGGGGACGTCGGGGCGCTGAAAGAGATCAGGGCCGGTCCAGCAACGCATCGAGCACACCCTCATCAAAGTGCTTTTCTGCATAGTCGGCCAGTCCGTCAAAGACGCTGTCCAGCGTCGGTACCGTGTGGCCAAACAGCGCTTGCATCACAGCGCTGTCTTCAAACATGCCGTGCACATAAAGCCCCAGCACATTGCCAGAACCGTTTTGCCAAGCGAGGTCGTCGGCCATTACGGGCTGAGCAAGGTCGCCAGCGGCGGCCATGGCGCTGTGCGGTGCTGTTTTGCCGTGGTGAATTTCGTAGCCTTGCATGGCCACGCCAGACAACGCGGCCCAAGGCCCGTGCAAGTGGGTGAAGCTGGCCTGCCGACGCCGCACAGTTTTGACTTCATCAAACAGCGTGACCACCGGCAACAAGCCCAGGCCGGGGCCATTGCCGTCAATGCCATGCAGGTCAATCAGCGCTTCACCCAGCATTTGCAGGCCACCACAAATACCCAACACCGCGCGGCCTTGCGCCGCATGCTGCGCCACGGCGTGGTCTAAGCCCTGCGCACGCAGCCAGGCCAGGTCGCTGCTGGTGTGCTTGGAGCCAGGCAAGATCACCCAGTCAGCGTCCAGAATATCGGCGGGACTGCGCGCCCATGTCAGGCGCACGCCGGGGATGTTTTTGAGCGGCTGAAATTCGTCCAGATTGCTGATGCGCGGATAGGCCACCACGGCAATCCGAAGCCCTTTGTGTGCGTCATGGGCGGAGCTTGGTCCGGTGATGGGCCCAGCCACAGCGCTGTCAAACATGCCGTCTTCTTCCGGCAGGCCGTGTTGCCACCACATCGGCAAGGTTGCCACGGTGGGCACGCCCGTGAGCGCTTGCAGCATCTCCGGGCCCGGCGCGAGCAAGGCGGCATCACCCCTGAATTTGTTCAGCACGAAGCCGCGTATCAGCGCGCGTTCCTCGGGCGCAAGTAAGGCCCAAGTGCCGTAGAGGTGCGCAAAAGCGCCACCCCGGTCGATGTCCGTGACGATCAGACAAGCAGCCTGCGCATGCAAGGCCACGCGCATGTTGACAATGTCACAGCTGCGCAAATTGATCTCCGCCGGTGAACCCGCGCCTTCGATCACCACCACGTCGTTGTCTTCGCGCAGCGCGTCTAGCGCTTGCACCACGGTGGGCCACAGCAGTTCGCTGCGTGTGCGCCAGTCG
>CANFZL010000008.1 GCA_947451205.1 Comamonadaceae bacterium | reverse complement strand
GGGGAGAGGTCTGGCGACCTGTTATTGATTAAATTGAAGTGAAGTGTCCTGCGGGCCTCTCATGTACTGACGAAACGTGTCATCCAATGTCGATCGTTGGTTGGCTCGTCAGTGGTTTTCTAACGGCTGATGTCCCTCCTGATTTGCGGCCATCGTTCACCCTTCCGTAGTCGTCCCACGGTCTGCCAAGCAGTCTGGATACGCTTTTTTTCTCGGGCTAATGTGATGACAGTGCTTACAGCCCGTTGGATCACAGCCCCAAGCGACGGGGATGGTCACTTGAGCAACGTCAACAAGTCGTTCAGGACTTGTCCAGAAACTTGCCCCAAGTTCCGATGCTGTGAACTTTCTTGTAGCCATTCTTCATCAGCAAAAGTTTGGCCATTCCACTGCGTGTGCCACTCGCACAGCAAAGGACGACAGGAGCAGACGCTGGTATCTCATCTAGTCTGCGGCTCAGCTGCGTAAGTGGGATATTGACTGTTCCCGGAGCGTTCCTGCTTGCAAACTCCCCTGCCGATCTGACGTCGACAAAAAACGCACCAGCTCTCTTAAGTTCCGGAAGCATCGCGATGACTCTTTGCGAGATCCACCACTTGTACGCAATCCACAGAACCAAGGCTAAGAACGGCCAGTATTGCTGAAAAATATTTGAGAATTCCATAGCACCGTTTGTCAGTCTGAATGCGTGAGTTGTCGACGGAGGCATCACTTTTTGCGAGCCAGAAAAGTAGAATTAACCGCCTCAAAAAACAAAGGCCATCCTAAGATGGCCCGTACCTGTTGAAGCTTCTTTCAGCAGGACTTTTTGTCCTAGCTTTGCCAACTATCTTCTATGAATTACCGGAAGTCCTTGAGGCTAAAGGACTTTCTATTTTGTCCAGCCAGCGGGGTAGTTCTCCGCCGCAATGCCCGCGTTGGTCAAAGCGTTGAACAAAGTTGATTTACCGACGTTGGGCAGGCCGACGATGCCGCACTTCAAACTCTTGAAAATATCCTTAGAAATCAATGTCCCCATTGCACCATCGAACCGAATGTCGGCATCGTTGAGGTGCCGGATACGCCGCATGAGTCTATGGTGCGACCGGCAAGCAAACCCGAAAAGCGGGTGGGGGAAAGGGAGTGTGAACTGCTACTGTTTGTACTTATCAGCGCACAAGCCCTGGATAGAGTCGTGCAGCAAAACCCAGCAGCAGCAAGAAAACACCAGACATGACGCCAAAACTCAAAGCCAATGAGTGCGTGCTGTGGCCACCGACGATCATCGAATGGCGTAGAGCGTCCACCAGATAGGTCAGCGGGTTCAGTGTGGCGATGACTTTCAGCCAATCCGGCATCAGCTCCAGTGGATAAATAGCATTCGATGCAAAAAACAAAGGCATCGTGAGCACTTGCCCAATGCCCATGAAACGTTCACGTGTTTTGACCAAACAAGCAATCACCAAAGAAAATGTCGAAAAAATACACGAGCCTAAAAACACCGCCAAAGCGACGCTGGCCATCGCCGATAAATCCCACCGAATACCGACATCAAGCAGCCAAGCGACGATGTAAACGACAACCGCCTGAATTAACCCCCGCAGCCCTGACGCCACGGCTTTGCCCAGCACCAGTGCCGTCCGCGAGGCGGGGGTCACCAGTAATTTGTGGACGATCCCAAGATCACGCTCCCAAATGATGGCAATGCCATAAAAAATCGCGGTGAAAAGGATACTTTGCGCCAAGATCCCAGGCGCCATGAAATCCAGGTAACTGATGTCACCGGTCGGAATACCGCGTATCTTGCCAAATACCTGACCAAAAACAGCAAGCCACAGAATGGGTTGCACAGCCCTAGACAGTAATTCCGTTGGATCTCTGCTGAGTTTTTTAAATTCGGCGTTCGCAACGGCCAAGGTTGAGTAGTAGAACTCCTGCATACATCAGCCCAACCGTTGCGCGGTTCCTCGCGTTTCACGAATATCACGGAAATGGCCACCGTGCTCCAAGACAACACCGCTGTGCGCAACAAAGACGTCTGCCAAAGTAGCCGTTGGTCCAATGGCTTTTTTAAGCTGCTCAGGTGCGCCCACCACAGCCAACAAGCCTTGATGCAAGATCGCCAATTGGTCACACAAAAAATCGGCCTCTTCCATGTCGTGCGTTGTTAAGAAAATGGTCATGCCGTTGGCCGATTTCAGCTCAAGCAACCGCCCCCAGACTGTTCGCCGAGCAACAGGGTCTAGACCAATGGTCGGCTCATCCAAGAACAGCACATCTGGTCGATGCATCGTTGCCTGCGCAATTTCAAGCCGACGGATCATGCCGCCGGAATAAGTTTTGACCAAGTGTGTCGCCACCGCTTGCAAATCTGCGAACTCAAGTGCGTCTTGAATCCGCGAGTCGCGAGTTGCACCTCGCAGGCCGTACAAGCTGGCCGATAGCGCAAGATTTTCAACGGCCGTGAGCGAGCCATCGGCGGACAGCATTTGCGGGACATAACCAATCCGGCGACGAACTTCGATGGGTTGGCTTGCGACATCAAAACCGCAAACTTTGGCTGAGCCTGAACTAGCGTCTAACAATGTTGTCAAGATCTTGATCACCGTACTTTTACCGGCTCCGTTAGGACCCAATAAACCAAAGATGCATTGATGAGGGATCGTCAGGCTGAGTCGATCGAGTGCACGAGCCGAGCCAAATAATTTGGTCAGCTCATGCATTTCAATCGCTGATGAGGTTCTATCTGCATCCATGCTGTTTACCAATCAATCTGAACTCAACCCGCGCCCCCAGCTATGACACCGAGCACAGCACATGCACCCGTTCCCAGCGAGCTAGCGACGCCGCGAGCAGCAAGCTGATGACACGCCAGCTGAGTTTTAAGACGACGGAAATGCCGTCCAAATTTTGTTCATGCTAATAGAATTTTCACTGTCGAGCATGTACTTATTTATTTCAAAATTCAGCTGGCTCAACGTTAAAAGTCCATGTGGATTTGCAGACTCCTGTCGTATAAAAATGCCATTAGCTCTGCGCAAGTGATCGAAGCAAGGTTGAGTCCGCAGTGCGTGAGTTGCAGCACTTCTTGCTGGCCTGGGAAATACTTGGCGACTCACGGCGCCAAGCTTTTGAAGAAGCAATGATTCAATACATTGACTTTTACAGTCACCATGATCGTCATACGCGCTCCCGCCCCAATTGGATTGGGTTCATAGCCCGGCTCGGTGCTCAGGGATACCAGCTTGCTGCTAACAGGTGATCCAGTCGCTACACTGGCTTGCCCTTAGGATAGAAGCGGGAAACCAACATGAAATCGATTGCCAGCCGTGTCAATTTTGAAATTCTTTTGCACGCCGCACTGATCGCATCGGTCGCCGTCATACTCAGCGCTTGCGCGGGCACCTACTCGACTTCGTCGACCACATTGAATGCGCCGGTCATCAGCCAAGAGCGTATTGCAGAGGTCATCGCCAGCCCAGATCGCAGCGCAGCGGACCGGGGTCAAGACAAGCAACGAAAACCCGATGAAATGCTGACGTTCATTGGCGTAAGGTCAGGCATGGTGGCCTTAGATTTGAGCGCTGGTGGTGGCTACACAACCGAACTGCTGTCCCGTGCAGTAGGGCCGACTGGGCGTGTCTATGGACAAAGTGCACCTCGCGCTTCCAGCAGCTCGCAGCGACTGAACTCGCCTCAAGCCTTGGCAGAAAGAGCTAAAAATCCGCAGCTCGCGAACATCATTCCAATCGTCCGAAAATTTGAGGACCCAGTCCCGCCGGAAGTCGCACCAGGTGGGCTTGACTTGGTGACCTTGATCTTTAATTATCACGATCTAGGACACATGGGTGTGGATCGGAGTCGAATGAACAGTGCCGTCTTTGCTGCGCTGAAGTCGGGTGGACTGTATGTGATTGCCGATCATTCTGGACGGCCTGGCACTGGCATCTCAGAGGCTGCCACCCTGCATCGTATTGAAGAAGCATTCTTGCGCCAAGAAGTCGAATCCGCAGGCTTCGAGGTGGTGGGGCAAGGAAATTTCTGGCGCAACCCGTCAGACCTGCGCGACAAAAATACGCCTGAAAAAAGTCAACCTAAAGACGGGTTTGTCCTCAAGTTTGTCAAACCTTAAGCCTTGATCGAGCGATCAACTGCGTTAGCGTGAGATGGAACGCACGCAAATTTTTGTAAAGATGCTGACCCTTCAGCATTCACATCACCGCCTCTAAATTGATTGACTTCGGTCAAGATTTTTAAAATGGCGTCGATGCGTAAGTGATAGCCACACCACTACGCCCACTGTCACACATCGACACTCGCTGCTGATTAAGACTGTCTGTTGCCTTGATAAGGTGACGCGGCTGATCTAGGCAAGGTTTTTCCTCAATAGGAACGGCTGAATTTTTAATGACCTCGGGATCTGCCACGCAGCAGCACCGTGGGAAGACTTCGTAAGTTGTGACATGTCATCAATAGATATTGAAAGTACGACCAGCAACGCCGCACCGAATCGCTGGCTACAGCTGGTAATGGGCATTGTCTGCATGGCCATCATCGCCAACCTGCAATACAGCTGGACACTCTTTGTTAATCCGATCGATGCAAAAAACAACTGGGGTTTAACGGCGATCCAGTTGTCGTTTTCTATCTTTGTGGTCGTAGAAACTTGGCTTGTACCGGTCGAGGGTTGGCTGGTTGACAAGTTCGGGCCGCGCCCCGTCATCGCGGGTGGTGCCATCTTTGCTGCCGTCGGATGGGTTCTGTATTCCTACGCTGCAACACTTCCTGCGCTCTATTTTGCGGCCGTGATCACGGGCGTCGGTGCCGGTTGTATTTATGGGACCTGCGTCGGTAATGCGTTGAAATGGTTTCCGGACAAGCGGGGCTTGGCTGCAGGCCTCACCGCTGCTGGCTTTGGCGCTGGCGCCGCTCTGACGGTGATCCCAATTGCCAGCTCCATCAGGGGTTCTGGCTACGAGGCGACCTTCTTCAATTTTGGCCTGATTCAAGGCGCTGTGATCTTCGTGATTGCCTTGTTCATGGTCAAGCCTGTTTTGCCCAAAGGGATCGTGGTCAGTGCACGCTTGGTGATGAGCAAGAAGGATTACACGACGACGGAGATGTTGCGCACGCCGGTGTTCTGGCTGACCTACGCGATCTTCGTTGCGGTGGCTGCGGGTGGACTGATGGCCACGGCTCAGATTGGCCCGATCGCCAAAGACTTTGGTTTGGCCAACTTGCCCATGAGTCTTTTTGGCATGGCCTCACTGCCTTTGCTGACGTTGACGTTGTCGATTGACAGCTTGGCCAATGGCTTCACGCGGCCGTTGTGTGGCTTCATTTCAGACCGTATTGGTCGTGAAAATACGATGCTGTTTGTCTTTGTGGGCGAAGGCTTGGCCTTGCTCGGGCTGATGGAGTTCGGTCACAACCCCTACGCGTTCATCACCTTCGCTGCGCTGATCTTCTTGTTCTGGGGCGAGATTTTCTCAATCTTTCCAGCACTGGTTGCAGACACCTACGGGGCAAAAAATGCTGCAGCCAACTCGGGCAGCATGTACACCGCCAAAGGCACTGCCGCCCTGCTGATCCCGTTGGCTTCTGTTTTGTCGGCTGGTGGTAACTGGAGCCGTGTGTTTGTTCTGGCCGCGTTCATCTCGATTGCTGCCGGATTAGCCGCTAAGTTCATCTTGGCGCCGATGCGAGTTCGCGCCATTGCAGAAGCGAACAAGTCAGTCGGCTGAGCAACACTCAGCAATTCATGGTCAGTCGACGTCTGGATTTGACGTCCAGATAACCTATCGTCGACTTCTTGAATTTCAAATCAACGAACAGGTCACAGTAAAACTCGCCGTGACGCCAGCACATGGAAACGCTGGTTTCATTGGAGTACTTCAGGTGGAAGACGCCATCGAAGGCCGGATAAGTGCAGCGAAATTCCATCAGCTTGAGCAGGCGCCGCACCACAGGTGTCTTGACCGCTTCGTCGACCTCGTCCAGCGTGTAGTGGTGCCGGTTGATGTCGCGCATTTCCCCAGTGGCCTCCATCAGCTCAATGTCATTGCTGCCGGCCAGCAAGCCGACGTAATAGACCTGCGGAATGCCCGGTGCGAAGAACTGCACGGCGCGCGCGGCGATGTAAGCGTCGTCGTTTCTCTTGAGCGCATCGTAGTAGGTGCAGGTGAGCTGGTAGATCGCGCCGACGCTGTGCACATTGGCCGCAGAGCGACGCAAGATCGGGTCTGCACTGCGCTGGCTGACGTTGTCAATCACCGCTTGGATTTCAGCCTTAGGCAAGATGCCTTCGACGTCCGGAATGCAAATACCGTCGTGCGTGTCCAGCACCGTGAGCTGGTTGCGCGGGCACATGCGCAGCCACTGCTTGAGGAAGACACTGTTGCATTCGAGCAGCGAAAAAAGCAGCAACGGCGCCAGCGCAAAACCGTATGGATGCATGCCGTGCAGCGCAATGGCGTACTGAAAACTGGAGTGGTCGTGTACCTCGGGCACGGTTTCGGCGCCGTTTTCACGTGCCACACCATCGACCCATTTGAGAATGTCGTAGACATCCGGCTCGACCAGAAAACAGCTGGTGCCGATTTCTTTAGTGGTGTAGCCAAACGCGTCCAACCGAAACAACTTGACGCCGCGCTCGGCCAAGAAGGCCATGTAGTCCTCCATCAGCGCGTAGGTCTTCGGTGAGCGGTAATTCAGATCGATCTGGTTTTCGGTGAAGGTACACCACACACGGCCGGTGCTACCGTCTGCAAAAGTGATTTCGCGAAACGGCTCTTTTTCCTTGCGGATGTGAATGCGGGCCAGGTCATCCGCCGAAATCGGGCCGAGCCGGTCAACGTGAACAAACAGGTCTGCATGCTCAGAGGCGTAACCCTTGGCCACAAAATCTTTGAACTCCTCGGACTCGTCCGAAATATGGTTCAACGTGAGGTCTAAGCACAGATCAAAGCGGCTGGAGATTTTCTCGATGTCTTGCCATGTGCCGTACTTCGGATCAATTTCTTTGTGCGTCAGTGGTGAAAACCCGCCATCCGCGTTGGACGGGTAAGGCGGCAAGATGTGAATACCGCCAATCACGCGCGAAAAATGCTTGTCAATCGTGTTGTACAAGTCGGTGAGATTGCTCCCCATGCGGTCGGGATAAGCGATCAGCTGGATCTTGTTGCGTAAGGTCATTGTTGGGGACTCCTGAATGCGGTCTCCCATCATGGCCCATTACCATAACCTTTGTGTTCACTCATCTCCTTATATGGGTATTAAAAGCGGATTAAATAACCACCAAATAGCTCATATTCCCGGCACAAGCTACTGGTGCAATAGGCGAATCACTTTCCTCACCGCTGTTTAAAACCATCACACTCTGCCCCATCTGCCCCTTCAGTCTTGCCGCGAGCGCACGAGGCAGTGCATCGGAGATACCACCTAGCGAAGAACCAACGACCAAGGTGATGGGACTTCACATCAGCATCCTGTGAAAGCTTGGTATTGACAACCGTTTTAGCCGCAGAGTACGATCATTTTCAGCAGGCTGTTGGCAGCTTTCATTTCGATAACGCAGCTCAATTCAACCAAGGATTGCCGGTGATCCGCCCCCTCTTGCCACAGCACCATCGATTCGATGACGTCCCGCTGAACGAGCGTAAAGAATACGACCGGCCAGGCGGCGCTCGACTGGCGTTTGTCTTCACCATCAACGTCAACAGCCTGATGTATGGGTACGCACCTCAAATCACGGACAAGATCCGAAGGCGCAGCGAAAAAATTGTGGGGCACGGCCGGAGCAATGCCGAGAACCACCGTTGGCATGTAAGAAGCCGGCGTCATGTACCTGATGGACTGGCCGATGGACGATCAACCTATCTGGATGCGCAAATCATCACGCACCGCAAACAAGATGCGAGTGAGTTTTGCGTGTTGACCGAGCAATCCGAGCGCCACCCGCTGGTCATGAACATCTCGGTTCACCCCCATGCGGCGCGCAGCCATGAAGCACTGCCTAGAAGGTCCACACCGCTCAAAGCTTTGGTTGGCGCGGTCAGGAGAGATCTCAGACTATTGCTACGCCCTGCCAGCGGGCACAATTCCAGACAGCGTTTGAGTTTTTAAAGCGCTGCCAACACCCGCATTTGCACCCTTCATCCAACCGGAGTTCACCATGACAAACCCCCTCGGTAGCAGCGTCAGAGCGCGCGCGCCTTATCAATCCATCGTCAACCGACCCCGCCTAGATCTTCCGGGTGGCGCCCGCGTGGTGCTGTGGAACATCGTCAACGTTGAAGTATGGGAGCCGACCGGCTCCATGCCGCGCGCGGTATTGTCACCGCCTATGGGCAGCCCCCTGCTGCCAGACGTCCCCAACTGGTCTTGGCATGAGTACGGCATGCGCGTCGGTTTCTGGCGAATTCTCGATGCGCTGAGTGACCGCAAAATGAAAGCCACCTTTGCGCTGAACGGCGCCACCTGCCGCATGTATGAAGAAGTCTGTACGGCAGCGCTCAACGCCGGCTGGGAATTCATGGGACACGGACTGGTGCAAAAACCAATGCACAAAGTTGAAGACCAGCTCAGCGCGATCCGGGAAACGATGGAAGAAATTCGGAAGTTCACCGGCAAGCCACCGCGTGGCTGGGAAAGCCCGGGGCTCACTGAAACAGACGAGACTCTGGATCACCTTGCCGAATGCGGCATTGAGTATGTAGCCGACTGGGTCTTCGACGACCAACCGGTCAGCCTGAAGTCGGCCAAGGGGCCTATCACCTCGATCCCTTACACCGTTGACTTGAACGACGTGGTGATATCTGCTGTGCAACAACACCCCTCGGATGAGATGCTCAAACGCGGCAAGGCCCACTTTGACCGCCTGTACTTGGACGGTGCCAAGACGCCTCGCGTGATGGCCATCTCCGTTCATCCCTACCTGAGCGGTGTACCGCACCGCATTGGCTACCTGGAACAGCTCTACGATTATGTTTTGAGCCATGAGGGCGTGGTCGTCTGGACAGGTGACCAGATCTTGGACTGGTTTTTGGCGCAACAACGAGTCAACGCAAAATGAACTTACCGCGCATTCTGATCGTCTCGCTGGGCGGGACGATCACCATGACCAGCAGCGCGATGGGCGGCATTGCGCCCATGCTGACCGCCGACAACTTGATTGAGAGCGTGCCCCAATTGGGGCAGGTGGCAATCCTAGAGGCAATCACGCATTTCAGCATGCCGGGTGCGTCGCTCAGCATTCAGAATCTGGCTGATGTTGCGCGACTTTTAAATGAAAAATTAACATCTGGCATGGATGGTGCCGTCGTGGTTCAAGGCACCGACACGATAGAAGACACAGCCTTCGTGCTCGACATGCTGGCAGGCCACGGCAAACCGGTGGTCGTGACCGGCGCCATGCGCGGACCCCAAGCCGCCGGAGCTGACGGGCCTGCCAGTTTGTTGGCAGCGGTCGCCGTGGCGGCTGACCGCCGCGTCTCGGAACTGGGCGTGGTGGTGGTTCTCAATGATGAAATTCACGCCGCACGCTGGGTTCAAAAATCACACACCTCATTGACGAGCGCGTTTGAGTCTCCGGGCACTGGCCGTCTTGGCATCGTGGCCGAAGGTCAGGTCGAGATTTTCATGCGCCCCAAGAGAGACCTGCTGCCCATCACAGCCGCGCTGAACCACCCAAGTCGCGTGGTGCAGGTGACGCTGGGGCTTGGTGAAGAAGGCTGGCTGTTGCCCGCACTGTCTGGGCTCGGTTACACCGGCGCCGTCATCGAAGGCATGGGCGCAGGTCATGTGCCTGCTGCAGCGGTCGATGCCATTTCGAAACTTGTTGATCAGATGCCAGTCATCTTGTGCAGCCGGGTTCGTGCCGGACGCGTGTTCACGCAGACCTACGGATTCGCGGGCTCTGAGATGGACTTGATCAAGCGCGGCGCCATTCCCTGCGGCCACCTGAGCAGCGCCAAGGCCAGGCTTTTGCTGACTTTGTTGCAGTCGACTGGCGCTACGGAAGATGAGATTCGGACCGCCTTTGGGCGAACTACACCCAAGCAGAACAGCTGAGCACGCAGCCTAGATTCGCAACGCCCTGTTTATTTAGACAAGGGGACGCCAAACAACCCAGTCGGCCGCACCAGCAAGATCAGCAGCATGATGGCAAACGGCGCCATGATGGCCAAAGGTGCGTAAATCAGCGAACCCAAGGACACCACTTGGCCGACCAGTAGGGACGAGTAAAGGGTTCCCTTGATGCTGCCCAAGCCACCAATGATCACGACCATGAAGACAAAGGCCAGAATGTCCAGTCCCATGTGCGGATCAACCATGATCAAGGGTGCATAAATACCACCTGCCAAAGCCGATAAGGCACCCGCCAGCACAAAGGTGATGGTGAACAGCCGAGCGGCATTGATGCCGAGTCCTTCGACATGCTCCATGTCCTCGATGCCAGCACGAATCGCCTTGCCAATGATGGTCCGGTTCAAAAATAGCCAGATGCCGCCATAAACCAGTGCAGCCGCCAAAATAACAAACAAGCGATAGACCGGAATATCGGTTCCCAACACGTTGATTTGGTCATCCAGCGGCATGCGTACCGGGCGAGGGACAACCCCCCAAATGGCTTTCACCGAGCCGATGCCGGCCAGCAAGATACCGAAAGAGGTGATCATGCTGAACGTCAGTTCGCGTGCGTAGATACGCCTGAAAACCAGACGCTCCACAGCAAGGGCCAGCAATCCGCCCACAATGACGCCCAACACAATGCCCAGCCACAGGTTGCCAACAGCCGCACTGATGGTGTAAGTCAGGTAACCGCCAACGGTGTAGTAAAGCAGTTGGTCAAGGCTGATGATTCGCATCAAGCCGAAGCAAAGTGACAAGCCGATGGATATCAAGAAGTAAATGCTGGCGAGGCTTAAACCAAAGATGACGCCGGAAATCAGAAGTTGCGAGCTCATGCGCCGCCTTTCAGAGCCACCAGGCGGCGCCACAAACGTTTGCTCCAACTTTCAAGCGTGCCATACAGACCCACCGAGTTGGTCATCATGATGGTGACCAAAATCACACCGACCATCAGCTCCCAGTTTCCAATGAATTTACTGGCAACGTCGCGAAGTCCTGTGTAGGCCAAGGTACCCACCACAGGGCCCCACAAGGAACCGACACCGCCCAAAATAGTGACGATCACCGGGTCAGCAGCGCGTGAAGCACTGGTCATTTCCGGGCTGACAAAGCCAAGGTAGATAGCGTACAAACTGCCAGCCAAGGCTGTTGTTGTGTTGGCAATCGTGAACGCGGTCAAGCGGATTTTGAAGTTGTCGTAGCCAATGAATTCCAACTTCGTTTCGTTGATTTTGCTGGCAAGGCAACAGGCGCCAAAGAGTGTGTCATCGAGGTATTTGTAAAGTGCCCAGACCAAGCCGCCGAGAAGAACACAGAAGGTGAAGAATTCCGCAGGACGTGTCAAGTTGAACACCGGTGTCGCATCAATATTGGTCAGAAACCAAAGGCCGTTGTCGCCCTTGGTGACATCAACCAAGACCTTTTGCAACATGTAAAAAACAATCACTGCCAAGGCCAGATTGACCAAGGCGAAGTAGTCACTGCGCAAGCGCACAAACAACAGGCCAACCAATACGGAAAAAACGAAGCCGACCCCCAGCCCCACCAATAGTCCGATATAAGGATTGGTGCCGAAGTACGACAAATAAAAGGCTGTTCCGTAGGCGCCTACCGCCAGATAGGCGGGTTGGCCAAATGAAATAAAACCGACACGGCCCAGCAAAAAGTTGCAGCCGATGGTGTAGATAGAAAAGATCAACACCTCATTCATGAAAGGCAGCGGCAACACCCAACGGGCCAACCAAAGGGCAATGAATGCGATCAAGATTTCGCGCCACCAGCGCAGGGCATTCAACATGGCAGTCCTAGAGGTAATGCTCACACACATCGGTGCGAATTTGGTCGCCTTGCAGTTCGGCCACAAAGCGACCTTCCTTGAGTGCGTAGACGCGTTGGGAGATCGCGCAAACCAAGGGCAGGTTTTGCTCAACGATCAAAATAGCGGCGGTTTTACTCAATTCTTTGAAGACATGCTTGAGGTGGCTGACGATGCTCGGGGCCAGGCCTTCAGTCGGCTCATCAATCAGCAGCACCTTGGGCTGTCCCAAAATAGCACGCCCGATCATGAGCATCTGCCGCTCGCCACCGCTCAGATGTCCGGCTTTTCTGTCCATCAAAATCTGGAGTTTTGGAAAAAAAAGGGTCACCGGATCCCAGTTGTAGTCGCCACTGGCATAACTGCCCAACTCCAGATTTTCGCGAACCGTCAGATCTGAAAAAACCCGCTTATCTTGCGGAACATACTTGACCCCCAAGCGGGCCACCTCATAAGGCCTCAGACCGCTGAGTTGCTGTCCATGTCCATGCACAGTGCCGCTGTCTGCAGGCAGAAAACCGCAAATACTTTTGAGCAAGGTTGATTTACCAGCTCCATTGCGGCCCACACAGGCAATGATTTCGTTGGGGCCCAAGTGCAGATTGATGTCGAATAGAACACGCGACTCACCGCGGGAGACATTCAAATCTTTCACGATGAGGTGGTCACTGCGCTCAAGCATTTGCATCTTCTGTCGCTTCAATCTGCCAATAACTGCGTCTGACTTCAGGATGGCTGAGGCATTCCTCGTAGCCACCTTCTGCGATGACTCGTCCTTCGTGCATCACCACAAGGCGTTGTGCAAAGTCTTGAATATGTGAAATTTTGTGCTCCACGATCAGAATCGTCTGCCGCCCAATTTGGTTACGCAAGACCTTCATCACACCCTTGATTTCGGACTCCGCAAGTCCGGCCAGAGGCTCGTCCAACAAGAGCACTTCAGGGTCAGCCAACATCGCCATGGCTATTTCCAAACGCCTTTTTTCACCAAGGCTCAAACTGCGTACAAAACGGGTCTGGATGCCTTGCAAATCAAAGGTCTCGATCGCCTCCAGAATTTTTGATTCTTTGTGCAGGCTGTTGGTTCGGGTGGTCAATAGCGACCAGATCGAGCTTGTGCAATGCGAGCGGTAGTAAGCCAACACCAGGTTGTCAATGACCTTCAAGGTGTCAAAGGTTGAGGTCAATTGAAACGAGCGCGTCAACCCCTTGGCAACCCGCTCAGCCGGACTCAATCGTGTGATGTCCTCGCCTTTGTATCGGATCGAACCCTCGTCCGGTGCGAACATACCCGTGAGCAAATTAAAAAATGTGGTCTTCCCTGCTCCGTTGGATCCCAGGATGGCCACCACCTCGTGTTCCGCCATCTGAAAGTTCACCTGATCGACGGCAACCAGGGCCCCAAAGCGTTTGGTCACGCCTTGGGCTTGCAGGACAGGAGTCTGTAGCCGCTGTTGTGTCATCTCGCTTGGAACTCAATAACCAAGTGACTTGAGCGACGGCATCACTTGATCGCCACCGACGGCATTGATCACGCTGAAAAGATCCCACTCATTTTTCTGATCTTTGGCGCCCTTGCCTTTAACGAGGAAGGCTGCATATTTATATTCAGCAGCATGGTCTTCACGCCAGCGCGCAGGACCTTTGAGTGTCTGGAAGTTGCCATTGCCCGCGCGCATCACGGCAGATACTTTGGCGGGGTCAAATGTTTTGGCGACTTCGAATCCCCGGAACATCTCCATATACGCAATGTAGGCAATAGCCGCATAAGCATCCGGTGGGCGGCCATATTTGGCGCGGTAGAGGTCGGTAAATTCCTTGGATGATTTAGCGACTTCTTTATCAGCAAAGTCTGACAAGTCGTAATAGTAGTAATGCATGGCGTAGACGTTCTCCAAGGCCTCTGGTGGCAGTCCCTTGGCAACGACATTGGTGATAAATGCATTAAAAATTGTCGTTTCTTTGTTCAAGCCCATTTGCTGAACCTGCTTCAGCAATGCCACTGCGTCAGCCGCAAATTGCGCTGAAATAAAGACATCGGGTTTAGCGGCACGCACCTTTTGTAAAACCGTGGTGAAGTCAGATGTTCCAAGAGAAACTTCGTCATAGCCGACAATCTCCGCACCATATTCTTTGGCGGCGGCGTAAACGCCGTCTCGAATGTCCCAACCAAAACTATCGGAACGCGCCAAGAAGAATATCTTTTTCTTACCCAAGGTTTTGATGGCTGACTGGCCTGCCATCCAACCGACCGTCCATGGGCTGTAAGCAGTCGCAAAAGTAGAGTCAGCCAATTTGCCCTTTTGAAAAGCTTCCTTGGACATCACGCAAATGGGAAAGTAAGGCAAGGGATCTTTGCCCACCAAGGCGTTAACCGCATAGGCCAGTGGCGCAAAGGTTTGTCCGCCCAAGCCCTTGATGCCTTCGTCACGCATGTAACGGTAGCGACGGACACCAACGTCCTGCTTGGCCTCATCATCAGCGACGACGCCTTCGACCAACACTTTTCCGCCAGGCATAGTCAGCCCACCCTTTTTATTGACCACATCAATAGCCAACAGCGCACCTTCTTTTTGTGTCTCGGCAACCGCCGCAAACGTTCCAGTGAGTGGCAACAAAATCCCCACTTTTATTTTGTCTGCGGCGAATGCTTGACCGGACATCACACCACACAGTGCAATGATCCCTGAGGCAAGAAACTTTTTCATGGCGTCAACCTTTCGATTACAAAAAAATGGGGCGCCTCTTGGTCAGATGGCGTCCCGCCCTCGGCAATAACTTTTCTTGATGGCTGTTGATTTAGTCCGGGACCAGTCGACTCCCGAATTAACGCTTGATGATCGATAGAAAGCCACGAAGCCGACAATGGGGTTTCTACCGATAACCATTGAACAACTGGCAACTTTGCCATTCTTCTCGACAGAACTTGGGACAACCGCCTCAATTTTTGAGCTCAAATATTGAAGTCCGCCTGTCCACCTCGGGCTTTGATGCGCGCGTAACATCTGCCCACTTGCCTCTCGACTCTCGACTCTCGACTCTCGTCTTACTTTCCTCATCACAGCTTGACCACTCTTTCTGCCTCTACAAAACGTTCCGCTTTATTGCTGTCATTTGCCACTTTTGGCAGCATGTCGATTCAGCGTATTTGCGACGCCATGTTGCCCGAGCTGTCGCGCGTCTTCGACGTCAGCATCAGCGAAGCCGCTAGGGTGGTTTGGATGTTTGCGGTGGTCTACGGCGCATCACAGCTTTTTTACGGCCCGATGGGCGACCGACTTGGCAAGTTCCGCATCATCACCTACGCCACAATAGGCTGCAGCCTGGCCAGTCTGCTGGCGGTGTTTGCAGTTAGTTTGAACGCGCTGGTGCTGGCCCGGGTCATCACGGGTTTGTGCGCGGCCGCCATCATCCCGTTGTCGATGGCCTGGATCGGTGACGCGGTGCCTTACGAGCAACGTCAAGAAACGCTGGCCAAGGTCGGGTTGGGTACAACACTGGGCTTGGTGGGCGGCCAATTGATGGGCGGCCTGCTGACTGACACCTTAGGCTGGCGCTGGGCGTTTGTACTGATGACACTGCTGTTCGCTGTGATCGGTGCGCTGATGTATGGTGATTTCAGACGGCAGCCGGCCCCAGCGGCAACCTCGGAACAGGAAGAACCGAATCGAGCTGCATTCCTAAGCCAAGCGTTGCAAATCCTCGCGGATCCTTGGTCACGCTACGTGCTGTTAATTGCCTGCGCAGAAGGCGCAGTAGGCTTCGGCGTGTTGGCCATCATTGCCTCCCATTTACACCAAATGCTCGGTTTATCCTTGACCCTTTCCGGGGCCATCGTGGCGATGTTCGGACTCGGCGGCGTAGCCTACATGGCGCTGGCCCGACCAATGATTAACGGCTTCGGTGAAGTTGGGTTAGCGCAAGTCGGGGGCTGCGTGATGGGCGTGTCGCTTGCTGTTCTGGGATTTTCGACTTGGTGGCCCTTGACCCCGTTGGTCAGCCTGACCGCCGGATTCGGATTTTTCATGTTTCACAACACCATGCAGGCCCATGCGACGCAAATGGCGCCGAGGGCTAGGGGTACGGCTGTGTCCCTGTTCTCAGCCAGTTTATTTTTGGGTCAGGCACTGGGGGTTCTCTTGGCCGCCCACCTGATCTCACTGGTGGGCTCTGGGGCCGTTGTTGCCATGGGCGGCGGCGGCGTCACGATACTGGGCCTACTGCTGGCTAGAGGCCTGCGGCAACGCGCTCTTAAAAGAGCTGACGCCCGTTCGAAACCTGACACGCGTTGAACCGTTGACCTACGCTTTGCAGCGTGAAATTTTTCACGCCATCAATCGTGAATTGAAAAAAATTCCTGATGCCGCTGGCCCTTTTAAGGCCCTGGCTCAGACTATCGCAACGCACGCACTAGACCCAAATGAACTAGTTCCATAAATAAGAAATCATGTCCCAAAAGACGTCTTGCACTTAGGATGCGAAAACGTTTTAAGGATTAAGACATGCAAGAAATACATGAAATAACCGGTTCGCGATTATTCGCAGAGATGCTAGAAGGATATGGTGTCAGCCATGTCTTTTACCTGCCAGCCATCATGTTGGGTGGACTTGCAGAAATGGAAGACATGAACATCCGCCGCATCATGACGCACGGCGAAAAGTCGGCGGCATACATGGCGGACGGATATGCGAGGGCCAGCGGGAAACCAGGCATTTGTATGTCGCAACAAATCGGCGCTTCTAATCTGGCTGCGGGTTTACGCGATGCGTTCATGGCCAATGCCCCCCTGATTGCCATCACTGGGGGACCACCGCTGAATGCGCACTACCGTAATGGCTATCAAGAAGTTGAGGATATGTCGCAGTTTGACGCTGTGACGAAGTTCAATGCACGGGTTGATGATGTTTCACGGCTGCCGGATCTGCTGCGTCAAGCCTTCAGAGCTGCAACCAGCGGTGCACCCGGGCCAGTGCATTTAGAAATTCGGGGTCCGCATGGACAAGCCGCAAATGCGAAAACAACACTGCGCCCACAGATTGAAACTCAGTTTTCACGGACGCCGCCTTTTCGTCCGCGCGCTGAAGATTCGCACGTCCATGAAGCCCTGAATCTGCTGCAACGCGCAGAGCGTCCAGTTATCATTGCTGGTGGTGGTGTTACCGCTTCAAGAGCGCAAGCTGAACTCGTGCGCTTTGCCGAGCTGATGCAAATTCCGGTTGCCACCTCGCTTAACGCCAAAGGCGCTATTGTTGACAGTCACCCGCTGGCTCTGGGTGTCACGGGCCTCTATTCCCGCTCCTGCGCCAACAAGGCTGTTGCGCAAGCCGATTTGATTTTTTTCATGGGTAGCAGCACGGGCGGACAAGTCACCTTGGACTGGGCCCTGCCCGCTGCAGGCACGCCGGTGATTCAACTCGACATCGATCCACTCGAGCTGGGTCGCAACTACCCCAACCTGGTGTCGCTGTCTGGCGATGCGCAGGCGGTATTACAACAACTCATACAAGCAGCCCGACCACGACCCGCGGCTATGGCCAGCGCCTGGGTCCAGCAGGTCGGAGATATGGTTGCTGCATGGCGTGAGGAATTCAGGGACTTACTGAACTCTGACGTCACCCCTATCCGACCAGAACGCATCTGCAAGGAGATCAGCGCAGCGCTACCACCAAACGGCGTGGTGGTCTCTGACACCGGGCATTCGGGCATGTGGACGAGCGCAATGATTGAGCTCAACCACCCGGACCAGCGATATATCCGTTGTGCCGGCTCCATGGGCTGGGGATTCCCAGGGGCCATGGGCGTGAAATGCGCACTGCCGGAGCAGACCGTCATCTGCTTCACTGGCGATGGTGCTTTTTATTACCATATCGCCGAAATCGAAACGGCTGTTCGCTTCAACATCAACCTGATCGTGGTGGTCAACAACAACTCTGCCCTGAATCAGGAAATACCACTCTGGGACAACGTCTACCCAGATAAGACATCGGCCAATGCCCGCACAGAAGATCTGTGGAGTTTTTGCAAAACCGATTTTGCCAAAGTAGCAGAGTCATTTGGTTGCACCGGTATCCGAGTGGAAGACCCCAAGCAACTCAGTGCAGCACTGCAACATGCCATCAGCCTGAATCGACCCGTCGTCATTGATGTTGTCTCAGACATTCGAGCCTACGCCCCCAAAGGCTGGACGCCGCAAGGAGGCAAAAGTGCATACTGATCTTGCGACTCCGGCGCTAGCGCGACTCATCGACGAGGATGCAGCCCTAAACCATATTGCCCAAGGCATGAGCTTTGGTGAGGGGCCAGTATGGGATCGTCGCCACGGCATTCTTTACTGGGTTGACATCATCGGCAACACCCTATGGCGCTGGCGTCCAGGCTTTGGGCGAGAAGTGGTGCTCAAACCATCGGGACACATCAATGGTTTGACCTTCGACAAAGAAGGTCGGCTCCATGCGGCTGGCTGGTGCACACGAACCATCTTGCGTTTTGAACACGATGGCAGTGTCACCACCATCGCCGACAAATGGCAGGGCATGAAGTTCAACAGCCCCAATGACATCGTGATTCACTCAGACGGTTCGGTGTACTGGACTGACTCCGCAGGTGGGTTGGTGATTCCCGGCATGGTCGCTCAGGATGTGCAGCGCTATATCGAGGTGCAAGGGGTCTACCGTTTGTCGCCAGATGGCAAGCAGGTTCAATTGGTTGTACCGGACTGCGCGTACCCCAATGGTCTGGTGTTCACCCCTGACGAAAAAAAGCTTTACGTCAACGACACCAAGTTGGGCAATATCCGTATCTTTGACATGCTGGCGGATGGTACCGTTGGCCCTGGTCGCTTGTTTCACACGCTGCAAGGGCGGGAAGCCGGGGTGGCCGATGGCATGAAAGTGGATGTCGAAGGCAACCTCTATTGCACGGGACCCGGCGGCGTACACATCATTGCGCCTGACGGAACTCTGATCGGGCGGCTACGTGTTCCTGGCCACAGCACCAACATGGCTTGGGGCGATGAAGACTGGAAATCGCTCTACATCACGACATATAGCTCGGTCTACAAGGTCAGACTCAAAATTCCTGGCGTGGCGGTCTGGTAACCGATTGAAAGCAAATATGACTTGGAATTTCAAAGCTGTTGCGGGTCCTTTTCCAGGCGCGCTAGGTGGTGTGGTTTGGGACGGAAAGCAGTTGCTTTTCAGCTTGATTGACGAAATGACGATCAAGCAATACGACCCCGTGTCCGGCGATGTCGGAGACTTTCGGCGGCACACGGGCAGGGTCAACGGTATCACGCTAGAGGCCTCTTCCGGGATCGTTTCTGCATGCCAAGAGGGTGGCCGGCGCGTCATCCAATACCTGCCCGATGGCAGCGCCACCGTGACCGCGACTCGCTTCATGGGTGCGATACACAATCACCCGAATGATCTGGTGGTGGACAGCCAGAGCCGTATTTGGTTTTCGGACCCGCACAACGGCGTGCAAGCATTCGGACCACAGGTTTTTCCGCCGTTGGAACATGCATCTGTGATGCGCCTAGAACGTGATGACCGTCGTGCCTGGGTTATTCGAAGGGTCACGTTCGACACCGTCGCGCCAAGGGCTGTTCTTTTGTCACGCGACGAAAAAACACTCTACGTATCGGAAGGTACGACTGGAAGTTTGCAGCCACGCGAATTGCGCGCATATGCTGTCAAGGCGGACGGCACTGTGGATCGGCCACGCGTACTCCACACGTTTGGCAAAGATGATCAAGGTGCACATCGCGGAATTGAAGGCCTCTGCGAGGATGCGGATGGGAACATATTGGCCTGTGGCGGCTGGCGGCAAAGCGGCTCGGGGCCATTGATCTATGTTTTCTCGCCAGCCGGCCACATCATTGAAACGCATCCCCTGCCCTTTGATGCGCCTGTGAGACTTGCTTTTGGTGACGCACAATTGGACAGCCTCTACGTCACAGCCGGTGATGGGCAATTACACGTGGCGCGCCACCTCAATCGACGGGGCCATCATTCAGTTTGATAGCGGGCTTGCATCATGTGAAGAGATAGCAATCACGGCAGCCACCGCCGAACGATTGCTCCATGCATGACGTGTGCCGCGCTGGACGACAGTATCGCCAGCGCACAGGGCGACCTGCGAAGTATCCATAATCAATGTCACCTCCCCCTTGAGCACAACGCACAAGTCCATCGTTTGCGTTTGTTGCATGTAAGCATGCGGCGCTTTGGCATCATGCCGCCAAGCATCCGCGGCGCCAACGCTGGCAAAGTAGGCTTGGACTTGGTCAGGTGTGATACCGCTATTCCACGCAGTGTCTGGCGGAATAGTGACGATACGAAATATCGAACCACCTTGGGCTGGAGTCAATCGATGAGACAACTCATGCGGCGCGGTGACGACCGGACTCGCAGGCGAACATTCGGTCTGCCAAACTTGTACGCTGGAAAAGCCGGGCCGGGCGGGGTCAATCCCGATGGTGTCCACAACCCCGTCTGACAAAGCCCACGAGTGGCCCTGACGATCATCGACTGTAACCAAGCGGCGCACGGGACCAAGAAAAAAATCTGCGCTCATTCTGTATCCCGAGGTTCGGCCACCGTCGCGCCCATCATGATGAAAGCCATCAAACTGGGACAAACCGGGTTTGTCCAACCATGCCAGTTGCCCAACTGCACGACCACATCGCCGGGAAGCATTTCACGCGCACCGTCGTCGAGCAGCAGAGTCCTCCGACCTTCAAGCAAGATCCCGTAGTCAACAGTCTGAGACTGGTGAACCGGTGAGCTGAACGCATTTTGTCCTCCGCGGTCGAACGTGTGACTATTGGGTCTTTGATGAGGAGGGTGCAAGGGTACCGCCGTGGTATCGGTGGCAGGATCATAGTTTTCCGGCTTGCCCGCAGAATGCACGATGCGGAAATGTCCACCGAAAGCAGGAGGATCGAAAGAAAATGGACGGTTTCCATCATCGACGACCCCTGAAATAGTCACCGGACATTGATCAAACACCCAAATATCGGTCATACCGGCACTCGCTGCAATCTTGCCCACATTGACATTTGGTGCGGCGCTGTCAAAAAGCACTCCTGACCGGCCCTGGCTGTCATTGCCAGTGACGATTCGGCGTATCGGCTTCATCTTTAATGTCATCTTTATGAACCGGCTTAGCCGTCCTTATTCAGGGTGAATATTGCCGGCCTTGATGACCGCTTCCATGCGCGCAATGTCCTGATTCTGAAATAACTCAAAATCTTTGATGGAGGTACCCATAGGCTCGAAACCGGCCTTGATAGCTCGCTCCTGAACATCTGGAATATGCATGATTTTGACGAGTTCAGCGTTCAGTTTTTCGATGATCAGCAGTGGCGTTTTGGCGGGTACATGAAGCCCATTCCAACCAACAATCGAAAAGTCGGGATAGCCCTCCTCCGCGACTGTGGGTACATCCGGAAGGCTGCTATAACGCCTTGGGCTACTGACTGATATGGCGCGTAACTTGCCACTTTTAATCAATGGCAAAGCTGAAGGCGCAGGCGCAAACATCATCTGCACTTGACCGCCCATCAGGTCAGTCAGCCCAGCGCCAGCGCTTTTATAAGGAATGTGCACCATCTCAACTTTCGCCATTTGCTTGAGCATCTCGCCAGCAAGGTGGGCCGGCGTACCCGAGCCGGAAGACGCGTAATTTATTTTCCCAGGATTGCTACGGGCCTGGGCCATCAGATCTTTCAGATTTTGTACTGGCAATGACGGATTCACCACGAGAACAAAAGGCAAGGTTGCCAACAAAGAAACCGGCTTCAAGTCTTGCTTAAGGCTATACGGCATCTTTGGCTGCAAAACGCTGTTGATCGTGTAAGAGCCCGTCGTCAACAACATCGAGTAACCGTCCGGTCCGGCTTTGGCCACCGTATCACCCGCCACGATGCCTCCAGCAGCGGGTCTTTGCTCAATCACCACCGGTTGGCCCCATGACGATGAAAGCTTCTCGCCGACGATTCGCGCCAGGATATCCGGGCCAGGGCCGACATAAAGCCGGATTGGCCTTGACGGGTAATCTTGGGATGACGCAACTGGAGAAAAACCGACCAATGCGAAGGCTGTCAACACCAAGAGTGCTTGCGTGCAAGCGCGTCGTGGGAAAGCAGAGGTAATGGGTAGAAAGACGTGTGACATGCTTGGCTCCTGAAATGTCGGCAAAGTCATCCTAGTGTCTCGCTATGAAGTTGTCTATGAATGCTTCCTTATGCTCAATACCTATTTGTTATAGAGAACTTCGTCGACGCCGCCGCGGTCCCACTTCGGGTTGATCATCAATATGAAATCGTGCATGAAATTTCGCAGGTATTTACCTTTCTGCACCACCACGTAGACAGTACTGGGCGGAAAGATATGGCTGGCTTCAATGCATCTCAAATGAGACTCACGTTCAGGTTCATGGGCAACGGAAGGCAAAATGGCAATGCCCTGACCGATCTCGACGTAGGCCTTGATAACATCTGCATCCGTCGCAGTCATCACAATATTGGGCTCAATGTCGGCTGCTGCAAAGGCTTCTACTACCGCCCGTCCACCGGCAAAACCCGTGTCGAGAATAATGAGTGGGTAGTCTGACAACGCTTCAATTGTCAATTTTTTTGCGTCCAACAAGGGGTGTCCGGCCAACGTAAAAACGCTCCGGGAAAGTTGACCACAAGGGTAAAAAAGCAGGTTGTCATGCTGATCAGAAAAAGTCGCACCAAAACCGATGTCGGCCTCCCCGGATAGCACCCATTTGGCGATCTGAGAAGGGTCGCCCTGTCGGAGTTCCAAACTAACATCTGCGTATTTTTTTGCTATTTCACGGATAAAAGGTCGCAACAGGTAACGCGCGTGAATATGGGTGGTTGCCACCACCAAACGGCCCTTGCCCTGATTTGAGTATTCCTCGCCGATTTGTTTAAGATTCTCGACATCTCCAAGCACACGACGCGCAACACTGTAAATTTCCTCGCCGGGGGGCGTTAGGCGAAGAATTCGATTACCTTGCCGCACGAGTAAATCTACCCCCAGCTCGCGTTCCAGCATCTGTATTTGTTTACTGATTCCGGGCTGCGATGTGTGCAGAACTTCGGCCGCACGCGAAACGCTGTATTTGGCGTCGACCACACCACAAAGATAACGAAGTTGTTGAATATTCATAACCGATAACAGGGATATTTAATCAGCAGAGGTGGTCACTTGCATTTTTAAAAAAATAACAAGAACTGCACTTCAATGTTTCAGAAAATGGCCTGCGCCGTCGTGCCCTTAAAACTGATACTGACCTGTGACCACCTGCCCCACTTTGAGCAACTGATCCACGCCTTCCAACGTGATGGTGTTCATGCCAAAAGACAGCGCGCCTTTCAGGCGAGCATCTTGCCGGTAGGTCTGCAGCATGTCGTTCACTGCTGGCGTGCTGCTGGCGCTGAGCGGGTCGATGTTGACGATCGGGCAGCGCGGGCACGGTTTGACCGGCTGCAAGCGCACCGTACCTTCTGCCGTCACGATCTCCAACTGTTGCAGGCGGTCTTCGTCGTGCGCAGACATTGTGTCCATCGCACCGGGTGCATTCCCCAACACGATATTCGGCCGAAAACGCGCCATGGTCACGGCCTCTTGTCCGGCCGCACGCAGCTTGTCGTTGAGGCCGCTCAGCGAGGCTTCGCTGGTCACCAGCAGCGGGTAACCGTCGCTGAATTGATTCAGTGCTTCAAGCCCGCCAGTCCAGCTCAGGTTCGATGCACGCTTGTGCTCAGGGTCAAAACGCACCAGCCGCGCTTTGACGCCCAAAAAGTCGCTGACCCATTGCGCCGCTGTTGCGCCCATGTCGTAAGCCGCCACTTCTTGGCCCCAAACGCTGGCCTGCACAGCCACTTCAACCTTGTCAATCGCCAAGTGCAGCGCCAGCATGCCGGGTGCCCGCAGCACGATGTCGTCGGTGCGCAGCTGCGGCTGAATCAGCGCCATGCGCGGCAATTCACGCTGCGTCAAAAAAGCGTTGTTCTCGTCGACCACCATCCAAGCGCGGTCTAAGTCCAGACCGGTTTCTGTCAAATAAGCCTCTTGGACGGCCACGCCGGCGCAGGACTTGACGGGGTAAACATACAGCTGCGCAATGACGGCGCTGAAGTCTGAGGCGTTCTGGGAGCGAGTGGTATCGGTCAAAAGAGTCCTTCGAAGATGGGTGCAAGTGGGGTCATCCAAACACGGCTGTCAGCGCTGATTTTGCACTGCCTCCTAAAATGCCCCATGCCTAAGAATTTTGATGTGTGTATTCGTGGCGACGGGATTGTTGGACGCACGCTGGCGTTGCTGCTGGCGCGTGAGCGGCTGCGCGTGGCGCTGGTGGCCCAGCCCACGCCAACACCCGCAGCCGAAGACGTGCGCGCTTATGCACTGAACGGTGTCTCGCGCGGACTGCTGATGCAGCTGCGCGCTTGGCCAACAACGCCAGCCGTCACACCCGTGAGCGAGATGCGCGTGTGGGGTGACAGCGGTGGCCGGCTCGACTTCACGCTGCCAACAAGCTCAGCGGCCACCCATGACGCCGAGCCGACTGAGGCGCTGGCCTGGATCGTCGATGTGCCCGCGCTTGAACACCAACTCGCCGAAGCCTTGCGCTTTGCGCCGGAAGTGGACTATGTGGCCTCACCAGAAGACGCCACAGCCAAGCTCACCGTGGTCTGCGAAGGCCAAAAAAGTAGCAGCCGACACGAGTTTGGCGCGGGCTGGACGGTCAAGCCTTACGACCAAAAAGCCGTGGCAGCGCGCTTTGAATCAGACCGGCCACACGGCGGCGTGGCCCGGCAATGGTTTGGCCAAGGCGACGTGCTCGGCTTGCTGCCGGTGGCAGGCGACGGGGCAAATGCGCTGGCGCTGGTCTGGTCGGTGCCGGTGGCGCGGGCCGACGCCCTTCAAAAAATGTCGCCCGACCAATTAGTCACAACCGTGCAGCAAGTCTGCGGCGACGAAGTCGGTCAGTTAAAACTCAGCAGCCCGGTGGCCAGCTGGCCGCTGAATTTATCCAACGCTGAACGCTGGGTCGGCCCCGGCTGGGCACTGGCGGGCGACGCCGCGCACACGCTGCACCCGATGGCAGGCCAAGGCTTGAACCTAGGCTTGGCCGATGTCAAAACACTGGCCGAGGTCTTGAAGGCCCGCGAGTACTGGCGCTCGCTGGGCGACGAAAAACTGCTGCGCCGCTATGAGCGTGCGCGCAAGGCCGATGTGCTGGCGATGGCCACCGTGACCGACGGCCTGCACGGCCTGTTTGCCCACACCGATGCACGCTGGCAAGCGCTGCGCAACTGGGGCATGACGGGCGTGGCGCGCAGCGGCCCGCTCAAAACTTGGCTGACCCGGCAAGCCACTGGCTAATTTTTCGTCATTGCGAGTGCAGCGCGGCAATCCATGCCTCCGATGACAACCCCTCAACAGAACACAGGATATTTGGATGACCACTTTTTTTTCGCGTCTCACTTTGAAGACTCGCCGCTCCGGCTTCTGCGCTTTTGGCCTAGCCATGACCTTACTAGCTGGCCCATCAGCATGGGCTCAAGAAGCCGCGATTCGTAAAAACCTGAGCGAGCGCCTGCCCACGCTACCGAAAATCGAAGAAGTCAGCAAAACGCCGATGAACGGCCTCTTTGAAGTTCGCGTCAACGGCAACGATCTTTTCTACACCGACGCCGACGGCAGCTTTTTAATTCAGGGCAGCCTGATCGACACCAAAGCCAAAAAGAATCTAACGGACGAACGTACTGAAAAACTCAATGCAGTCGCCTTTGACGCGTTGCCCTTGAAAGACGCTTTCACCATCGTGCGCGGCAACGGCAAGCGCAAGATGGCGGTTTTCGAAGACCCGAACTGCGGCTATTGCAAACGCTTTGAGCGCGACCTGCAAAAGGTCAACGACGTGACGATTCATCTGTTTTTATTCCCCATCCTCAGCCCTGACTCCACTGAAAAGTCCAAAGCCGTCTGGTGCTCCAAAGACAAAGCCAAAGCCTGGGCCGACATGATGCTGCACGATAAAAATGCCCCCGCAGGCAGCTGCGACACCTCGGTCTTGGCGCGCAACGTTGAATTCGGCAAAAAGTACCGCATCACAGGCACACCGACTGTGATTTTTGCTGACGGCACCCGCGTCCCAGGCGCCATCAGCGCACAACAAGTTGAGAAACACTTGGCTGAAGCCAAAGCACCCTGAACACGCCACGGATTGCCACTTTATGACCGAAGCCAACCCGTCCATCCACTACCGCGTTGAAATCGCCGACCTGCAGGCCCACCTTTTCAAAATCACGCTGACCGTGGCAGAACCGGCTGCGCTGCAAAAATTATCCTTGCCGGTGTGGATTCCAGGCAGCTACTTGGTGCGTGAATTCGCCAGCCACTTGCAGGGACTCAAGGCCAAGCAAGGCAGCCGCGCACTGGCCGCAGACCAGCTTGAACAACTCGACAAATGCAGCTGGCTGATTCGCTGCGCTCCGGCCCGCCCTTTGGTGCTGGTCTATGAGGTGTATGCCAACGACCACTCGGTGCGCACCGCCATCCTCGGCGACGTGCGCGGATTTTTCAACGGCACCAGCTTGTGCCTGCGCGTCGAAGGGCAAGAAAACAGCGTGCATGAGCTGGACATCGTGGCCCCCAAAGCCAAGTCAGACTGGTCGCTGGCAACCGGCCTGACACCACACAAAATCAACAAAAACGGCTTCGGCCGCTACCGCGCTGCCGACTACGACGAGATGGTCGACAGCCCGGTCGAGATGGGCGCTTTTTGGAGCGGCAGCTTCAAGGCCTGCGGCGTGCCACACCGCTTTGTCGTGGCTGGTGCCGCGCCCAGTTTTGACGGTGCACAACTGTTGGCCGATGCGCAAAAAATCTGCGAAGCGCAAATACGGTTTTGGCACGGAGCCAAGAAACCTCCGTTCAAACATTACCTCTTCATGCTGAACGCGGTTGACGACGGTTATGGCGGACTGGAGCACCGCAACTCGACAGCCCTCATTTGCAACCGGCGCGACCTGCCGCGGCTCGGGGAGAAGAAAATATCGGAGGGCTACACCACGCTGCGCGGCCTCATCAGCCACGAATATTTCCACACTTGGAACGTCAAGCGTCTGCGCCCCGCCGAGTTCACGCGCTACGACTACAGCCGCGAAAACTACACCCAGCTGCTGTGGTTTTTTGAAGGCTTCACCAGCTACTACGACGACCTGCTGCTGCGCCGCTGCGGCCTGCTGGACAACGCGGGCTACCTCAAGCTGCTGAACAAAACCATCAACCAAGTGATGCAGTCGCCGGGTCGGCTGGTGCAGTCAGTGGCCGAGGCCAGTTTTGACGCTTGGGTCAAGTACTACCGGCAAGACGACAACACGCCCAACGCCACCATCAGCTACTACACCAAAGGGGCGCTGGTGGCGCTGTGCTTTGACCTCAGCCTGCGCTCAGCCAGCGGGCAACACAACGCGGGTACAAGCACCAGCACCACGCTAGACGAAGTGATGCGCACGCTGTGGGCGCGCTGCGAAGGCGGCCCCATGACCGAAGACGATTTTGCCGCCGCCCTGCTGAGCGCCAGCGGCCGAAGCTTCGACGCAGAACTGGCCAGTTGGGTGCACGGCAAGTCGGAGCTGCCGCTGAAAGAATTGTTAGAACAACACGGTCTGGCGGTGTTTGAAGAGCCCGCGCAACTGGCGCAACGTTTGGGCTTGCGTGTGACCGAGTCGCAAGGCGTCGTGATCAAGACCGTGCTGCGCGGCGGCGCGGCAGAACGCGCCGGTTTCGCGCCCGGCGACGAATGGCTGGGCATCGAAACCGCCAAGACCGGCTGGCGCATGAACAAACTTGACGACCTGCTGCTTTATGCCGGCCACAAAAATAAACTGCAAGCGCTGGTGGCCCGCGACAAACGCTTGCTGCGCTTAACGCTGGCCATGCCGGCAGCAGCCACCACTTGGCGCCTCGCCATCAAAGACTCAACCCCGCTGAACCAATGGCTGAGCCCGTCGGCGTGAGACCGCTTGGTTCAAAATAACGCGACACATCCATGCCGAGACAAACCTAAAAAGGAAGCACATGAGCTACGAAACAATTTTGGTCAGCCGTCAAGGCCCAGACAACCGCCAAGTCGGCACCATCACGCTGAACCGGCCCAAGCAACTCAACGCGCTGAATGACCAGCTGATGGACGAGCTGGGCGCGGCACTCACAGCGTTTGACGCTGACGAGCACATCGGCTGCATCATCTTGACCGGCAGCGAAAAAGCGTTTGCGGCGGGCGCAGACATCAGCGCCATGGCGGAGCTTGACTTTGCAGATGTCTACGGCAAAGACTTCATCACCCGCAACTGGGAACAAATTCGCAACGTGCGCAAGCCTGTGATTGCTGCGGTAAGCGGTTTTGCGCTGGGCGGCGGCTGCGAGCTGGCGATGATGTGCGACTTCATCATTGCCGCCGACAACGCGCGCTTCGGCCAACCTGAAATCAAACTCGGCATCATTGCCGGTGCTGGCGGCACGCAACGTTTGCCGCGCGCGGTAGGCAAGGCCAAAGCCATGGACATGGCGCTGACCGGCCGCATGATGGACGCAGCCGAAGCCGAACGCGCCGGCTTGGTCAGCCGCGTGGTGCCGCTAGACAAGCTGATGGATGAAGCATTAGGCGCCGCACTGATGATCTGCGATTACGGACAAAACAGCGTGATGGCCACCAAAGAGTCCGTGAACCGGGCCTTTGAGAGTACTTTGTCAGACGGCCTGATGTTTGAGCGCCGCCTGTTCCACGCCATGTTCGCAACCAGCGACCAGAAGGAAGGCATGCAGGCTTTTTTAGCTAAACGCAAACCCGTGTTCACGCACCGCTGAAACCGCAGCTGAACCCGCTATAATCTTGGACGCGCGGTGATATAGCTCAGTTGGTTAGAGCGCAGCATTCATAATGCTGATGTCGGTGGTTCAAGTCCACCTATCACCACCATTTTTCGGTTTCAGACAGTGTCAGGAACCCTCAGAACCCGCAGTCC
>CANFZL010000007.1 GCA_947451205.1 Comamonadaceae bacterium | reverse complement strand
GTGTTGGTGGTGCGCGCGGACAGTCCGTTCAAGTCGGTTCAAGACATCATTGCAGCAGCCAAGGCCCAGCCTGGAAAATTGTCCTTTGCGTCGCAAGGCGCCGGAACGTCGGCACACTTGGCCGGTGAATTGTTCAAAAACCTGACGGCTACGAACCTGACCCACATTCCATACCGGGGCGCGGGTCCGGCTCTCAATGACTTGCTGGGCGGACACGTCGACATCATGTTTGCAACCGCTTCCGCTGTGGGTTCTTTCGTAGAGGCTGGAACGCTGCGGGCACTCGCCGTGACCACCGCTGATCGCTCCCCGGCGCTGAGCTTGGCCAAGGTGCCCACTGTCGCCGAAAGCGGCGTTTCCGGTTACGTGGCCGACAGTTGGTATGGGCTGTTTGCCCCTGCTGGCACACCGCCGAGCGTCATTGCTCGTTTGAATTCAGCGGCCAAGAAGGCCGTGCAATCGGATGCCTTCAAAAATCGGGTGGAGAGCGAAGGCTTGGTCATCAGCGCCGGCACGCCCGAAGAATTTGACCGCTACGTCAAAGGCGAAGAAGCGCGCTGGCGCAAGGTGGTCAAGGCCGCCAACATCACTGCCGACTAACGCTGGTGAACACTGACTATCCAACCAGGCTACAGACATGACAAACACTTTGATCGACCTCCAGATTCACGCTGGTATCGCCACCCTTTATTTGAACCGCCCGGACAAACGGAACGCCTTGAGCGATGACATGCGGACCGAGTTCATCACGGCGCTTGAGCATGTCGCCAGCGACAAGTCCATCCGCGCCTTGGTGCTCACAGGCAACGGTAAAGGCTTTTGCGCAGGGGGAGACGTCGCCGGCATGGAGCGCCGCATGAATGCGCCGACTGGCGACATCGCTTTCAACGGTTGGCATCGGCAACAGCGCGTGCACCACGCGCAATCCTTGTTGCACACCATGCCCAAGCCAACCATCGCGGCAGTTAACGGCGCAGCCTCCGGTCTGGGTGCCGACACCGCGCTGGCCTGCGACTTCATCATCGCCAGCGAAGCGGCCAGCTTCACCTGGTCCTACGTCCATCGCGGCATCATTCCAGATGGCGGCGGCATGTACTTTTTGCCGCGTCGTATCGGCTTGCCCAAAGCCAAAGAACTGATCTTCACCGGCCGCAAAGTAGACGCTGAAGAAGCCTTGAAGCTAGGCATTGCAGACCGCCAAGTGAGCGCCGAAACACTGGTGGCTGATGCGCAGGCATGGGCCACCCAATTGAGCCAAGGCTCGGCCACCGCACTGGCTTTGGGTAAAACTATTTTGAACCAGACCTTCGAGATGTCAGCTCAACAAGTTTTCGCCCAAGGGAGCCAGGCGCAGGGCATTTGCTACACCAGCACAGAGCACCGTGAATCGGTCATGGCCTTCCTGAGCAAGACGGCCAGCAAGAAGTAAAACCATGAGCGCTATTTCACGCCTCCTCCAACCGCGCAGTGTTGCCGTCATCGGCGCTTCAGCAGATGCCAGCAAAACAGCGGGCCGACCGGTGGCCTATCTTCGCAAGCATGGCTTCACCGGCGATATATACCCAGTGAACCCGCGCGTCGACAACATCGACGGCCTGCGCTGCTATCCAGACATCGCCTCGCTGCCAGCCGTGCCGGACGTGGCGATCGTCCTGCTCGGTGCAGAGCGGGCCCACATCGCCGTGCGCGCGTTGGCCGAACGCGGAACGGCTGCTGCCATCGTACTGGCCAGCGGCTACACCGAGACCGGTGAAGCGGGCGCGCGTCGGCAGGCGCAGCTGCTGGAAGCCGCCGGCAGCATGCGCATCCTCGGCCCCAACACCATCGGCTTGGTGAACTTGACAGACAACATCGTTTTGTCAGCCAGTGGCGCGCTTGAAATGGCGCACTTCCCAGTCGGCTCAATCGGCGTGGTATCTCAAAGCGGGGGCATCTTGGGTGCTCTGCTATCACGTGCTGCAGCGCGCGGCATTGGTTTGTCCAAGTTGATTTCCACCAGCAACGAGGTGGATCTGGAGTTGGCTGATTTTGTCGACTATCTGGCAGATGACCCAGCGACCCAGGTGATTGCGCTGTATGTCGAAAGTGTGCGCAATCCAGATAAATTTCGGGCGGCCGCACTCAAAGCCGCACGCGTCGGTAAGCCGGTGGTGGCCTTCAAAATTGGCCGCTCTGAAGCGGGTGCGCAGGCGGCGGTCTCACACACCGGTGCGCTGGCAGGCGCAGACCGAATGTATGACGCGCTGTTCAAGCAAGTAGGCGTGATTCGGGCGCAGGCCTTCAGCGACTTGCTCGACATCCCCGTGGCGCTGTCGACCGGGCGTGTGCTGCGCGGCAATCGTGTTGCCATCCTGACGTCCACCGGTGGTGCTGGCACCTTGGTCTCGGACAGTCTGGGGGTCTCGGGTTTTGAAACCCCGCCACCCGACGCCGAGACCGCAGCCCGCTTGCGTGCGCTGCAAACCGGTGACCATGCCGCACTAGACCGAAACCCCATCGACGTGACGCTTGCGGGCTTGCAACCTGATTTGTTGCGGGGTGCCATTCGTGCCCTGCTGGACAGCCCCAGCTACGACGCCCTGATCATCATCGTGGGTTCCTCCAGCTTGGCGATGCCGGAGCTGATGGCTGGTGCCATACAAGACTGCCTGCCGGGCAGTGACAAGCCAGTCATCGCCTTCGTCAGTCCGCATGCCCCCGAGGTTGCAGCGCTGTTGACGCAACGCGGCGTCCCGGCCTTTGCGGCAGCTGAAAGCTGTACGGTGGCATTGTCTGGCATGCTGCAAACCGCGCGCTGGAAAGCCCCCCCGGCGGCATCGATGGCCAGCGCAACGGTGTCGATCGATGACTTACCTGCGGGCGCACTGGATGAAGCCCAAGCCAAGCAATTGTTCGCGCGTTTTGGCCTGCCTTGCGCGCGTGAAATTATGGTCACCACGCCCGCCGAAGCTGAAGCGGCCGCCGCAGCCTTGAGCGGCAGCGTGGTGCTGAAAATTCTCTCCAACGAGATCATCCACAAGAGTGATGTCGGCGGCGTGGCAGTCAACCTCAAGGCCGAAAACATTGGCGCGCGCGTGACGACGATGAGCGCTGAAGTGCACGCCAAAGCGAACATCGAGCCCAAGCGTTTCTTGGTACAAGAAATGGTCTTGGGCGGCACTGAACTGATTTTGGGCATGCACCGCGACCCGCTGGGCACCGCTATTTTGCTGGGCATGGGCGGTATCACCGCCGAGCTCTTCAAGGACACCACGCTGCGATTGCTTCCCGCTCAAGGTGGCCTGAACCGAGAAGACGCGATGGAGATGGTCCGCGAGCTCAAGACCTGGCCTTTGCTGGATGGCTTTCGTGGGCGTCCTAAGGCCGATGTTGAGGCGCTGGTCTCCACCATCGTCGCTTTCTCGCACATGACCGCTCAGTTGGGTGAGCGCCTAGCTGAAGCGGAAATCAATCCGCTCTTCGTTCTGCCCGCAGGTCAAGGCGTCTGTGCCGCCGACGGCGTGGTGGTTCTTTCCGAACAAGGTTGAGGCCGCTATGCCCCCTGACAACGTGTTAGCACAGGCATTGATCGTGCGCTTGACCAGCCAAGCCAGATGCGAGTTCGTCGCGCACGAAGGACTGCAAGTTTGCTGGCGTGGTTTTGGTGGTGGACCGCCTCTTGTTCTGCTGCATGGTGGGCATGGCAGCTGGTTGCATTGGGTCCGCAATATCGAAGCCTTGGCTGCACGCCACACCGTCTGGGTGCCCGATCTGCCAGGCTATGGCGACTCTGACGAACCCTTGCCCGGCGGCGGTTTGTCTTCACTGATAGAGCCGACGATAGCCACGCTGAACCAATTGGTGGGTGTGGACACGCCGATTGACTTGGTTGGCTTTTCGTTTGGAGGCCTTGTGGCTGCTCACCTTGCAGTACAGCGTCCAAGGGTACGCGGCTTGGGCTTGCTGGGGCCGGGAGGCCACCAAAGTCGCCGCCGGCCACGCGGTGAATTACGCAACTGGAAAGCTGCCGCACAGTCCGCTGACGCAGCCGCGCTAGACGCAGTCATGCGCCACAACTTGGCCATGCACATGCTGCACACCGCGGCTGAAGAGATTGATCCGTTGGCAGTGCAGATTCACACCGATGCCTGCCTGCGAACACGCTTTCGCAGCAAAGAAATTTCGCAAGGCGGTGGTTTGTTGGCGGCACTGATGCAACGCTCTGGCCCCAGCTTGCTGGTCTGGGGCGAGCATGACGTGACGGCTGATCCAGAAGTGATCGCACCCACATTAGCCGACAGCTTGCTTGATTGCCGTACCCGCCTCATCAAGGGTGCGGGACACTGGGTGCAGTACGAGTGTGCTGACGAGATCAACGCTTTGTTGTTAGGGTGGTTCTCGCGACCATAGCACTGTCAGTGAGCTGTGGACGACCGCGCTATTGGCTGACAGCACAACCGGCGTTCAGCCTCTTCAGTACCCGCTCATGTCGCTTGAAACTGTAGCCTTCTGTGTCGACATATCCGCTTGTGTCTTCTCGCCGGCGGGACTCGTTTTTACAGGGAGCGTGCATCATGAAGTTCAACCAACATCACCGACCAGCACCGTTGCCTGGTGGGCCGCCGCCACTTGATGATCCAGACAATCCGACGCACTTGCCCGTCGAGCCTGACGACGGCAGCATGCCGCCACCGGCCTTGCCCGAGGACGATGGTTTTGGCTGGAAGCCGCAGGTTTGAGCTGAGGTTTCAATCGCCTCACTTGCGCGGTTCATGTGGCTGGACGTGATCGTAGGTTACGGCTGACGCCAGTTCGGCTTGCGGTCTTCATTTGGTTCTGCCGACATGGCTCTAAGGTGAGATCATGCGATTGATCACATGGCGCGAAAATTCTTCCTATGCTGCTGTTGTGTTGGCTCAGGGCACGCTTGGCGCACTACGGATGGTTGGCTGCGATGGTGGACTTGCATCTACCTCCGCCGAGTTTTTTAAGGGCTCTGATTGGTTCGGTAAAAGTGCCGGCGAATTGTTGCTGAGGACATCTTTCTTGGCATTCGTCGGGTCGGGCAAAGGCAAGGTCGCAGTCACCGCACCTTGCAAGCTGTCCGCTAGTCTGACATCACGCTGCGTCACTGATTTCAGAATAAAACCTGGTGCAACGCTAGACCCTACGGAAAAAGGCCGTGGCGGCTGTTTGTCCACAGACATCAGCGCTACGCCTTGGCCTGAAGCACTGGCAATGACGCCTATCGCGCGAAAGCGTTCGACCGGACTCATGGCTACTCCAGCCAGCGCGGGACGCGGCGCACCCAGCACGCGGGAGAGTTCAGCCGCCGCGCCTGCCACCACCGGCACGGTCGCTGGCGCAGCCGCTACGGGCGATTTTTTTTCAGCAGACAACCCCACCCGAATCCAGTACGCGACGCACAGCAACGCGGTTGTTAACAACAAGGCAGTGACCCAGTGCCGCCTTGATTCAATTTCAAAATTTATCATCACCAAGACATCATCCACTAACGGCTATCGTCAATGCAAGCGCGACTGCAACTGGTTGGCGTGCGGCTTCACGCTGATTGAGCTGATGGTGGTGCTGGTCATCATTGGTGTGTTGGCTGCTTTGATTGTGCCGAATGTGCTGGACCGCGCAGACGACGCGCGCGTGGAGGCCGCGCGCGTTGACGTCAACAACCTGATGCAGGCGCTAAAGTTATACCGGCTCGACAACCAGCGCTACCCGACCGCTGAGCAAGGCTTGCAGGCGCTTGTGCAACGGCCCAACACAGCCCCCATTCCGAGCAACTGGAAAGCCTACATCGACAAGCTGCCGAATGATCCTTGGGGGAACCCTTATGTGTACCTCAAGCCGGGTCTGAAAGGCGAGGTCGACGTGATGTCTTACGGTGCTGATGGCCAACCCGGCGGCGAGGGCAAGAACGCCGATATCGGTAGCTGGCAATGAGTGCTGGATTTTTCCGTGTTTGCACTCAAGACCGCAACCGAGGCGTGACCTTGCTCGAGCTGATGGTCGTGGTAACGATCATGGCGTTGGCCACGGCTGGCGTGAGCTTCGCCCTGCGCGATGCGCCCAACGCCCAACTTGAACGCGAAGCCGATCGGCTGGCGGCGCTGCTCGAAGCGGCACGCGCAGCTTCTCGCGCCAGTGGCGTACCGGTGCGTTGGGTGGTGACGCCTCCAGGTTTCCGTTTCGATGGCTTGTCGTCGCAATCATGGCCAGAGAACTGGTTGGCTGCAGGCATCCGTGTGCAGTCAGCGCAGCCGATCTTGCTGGGACCCGAGCCCATCATTGGCGCACAAGCCGTGGTGTTGTCGATCAGCGAAGCGCCAGAGCGCAGAGCCACTGTCAGCAGTGATGGGTTGCGGCCGTTCACTGTGCGGTGACCGTGTGCGTGCGGGAATGCAAAAAGTGACAAACAAATGAAACCCACCACCAAGCGCGGTGCCAATGGTTTTTCCCTGATTGAGGTGCTGGTGGCCATCGGCATGGTGGCGCTGGCGTTGATGGCTGGCATGGCGGTCAGCATGACCTTGATCCGCTTCACTGAGCGGCAACCAGCGCTGCTGTTGGCGCAGCTGTGCGCGCAAAACGACTTGGTGCGTTTACGCTTGCGGTATCAACTGCCGGAAGGTGGTGATAGCGCTAGCACCTGCACGCAGGCGGGGCGTGACTTCTACGTCAGGCTGAGTGTGATGGCCAGCCCAAACCCGGACTTTCGTTTAGTCAGCACGCAGGTTCAAGCCGCTGACGCCAGCACCGATGAAACGCAACAGGTGCTGCTGAGTCTGTCCACCGTGATGGGCCGCTATTGATGCGCTCACTTCCTGCTCACCCTTTGAGAGGCTTCACCTTGATCGAGGTGCTGGTGGCCTTGAGCCTGATGGCGTTGCTTGCCTTGATGAGTTGGCGCGGCTTGGACGCGATGCTGCGTGTCGCCCAAGTCACACGCGCCAGCAGCGCCAGCATCGGTGGCTTGCAGATGGGCTTGGCGCAGTGGGCCATCGACTTGGACCGTGTGGTGGAAACGCCGGATGTGAATGCGCTGGATTGGGATGGCCACGTCCTTCGGATGGTTCGCAGCAGTCCCGTTGGCAGCGCTGAGGCATTGTTGATCGTCGCATGGACGCTGCGCACCGTGGCGGGTGAACAGCAATGGGTGCGTTGGCAGTCTGCACCGCTGAGCCAGCGCAACGAGTTGATCAACGCTTGGCAGCAAGCGGCAGCATGGGCGCAAACGACGGGTGACATGAGCGATGACAACACGGTTGCCAGTAGCGGCCGTGCCGTGGCGGTGGCGCCAATCAGCAGTTGGCAGTTGGCGTACTTCGCGAACGGGCAGTGGGTGCCGTCGAACACCTTGATCGGATCGGGCGGTGGCCGGCTTGCGCTGCAGACCAATGCGGTCGTGGCGAATTTAAGCGACACCCCAGAAGGCTTGCGACTGCTGTTGACGTTACCGCCGGGCGGAGCCTTGTCTGGCCGTCTGATCAGCGACTGGTTCAACCCTGCCTCGGGCGTAGTGAGATGACGCCCGGCAAGATGCGCCAAGCAAAATTCAGGTGCACAGGAAGTGCGCTATTGGCGGCCTTGCTCACGGTCGCCCTCGTAGCGACATTTGCGAGTCGGGCTTTTTGGCAGGAATGGCGCAGTGTAGAAGTCGAGACCGCTGAGCGAGGTCGCTTGCAAGCCAATTGGCTGCTGGAGGGAGCGCACGACTGGGCGCGTGCCCGGCTGCGTGACGACGCACTGCACAACGGAGCGGTAGACGATAGCGGAGAAGCTTGGGCGCAGCCTGTCGTCAACATGCCGTTGGATGATTTTTTGGCGGGTCGTACAGCCACTGTGGATCAATCTGCTGCGGCTGCAGAGGCAGATGCAAACGTGTCAGCAACCCCTTTTGTGTCGCAGCAACTGAGCGATGCACAGGGCAAGATGAATGTGCTTAATCTGCTTGATGGTCAAGCCTTGTCACCGCAGTGGTTGCAGGCCTTTGACAAGTTGTTTGAAGTGCTGAAACTGGCGCCGGATCAACTGCTCACCTTGTCTAACAATCTAAGACGGGTCAGTACCGCGCGTAGCGTTGCTGACGCCGGCAGCGTGGCATCCGCTGGATCCGTGATGATGCCGCAACATATGTCGCAACTCGTGTGGCTGGGGCTGCCGCCGGCCACACTGGATGCGCTGCAAGCGCATGTGACGCTGCTGCCGAGTCGCACGCCGGTCAACCTGAACAGCGCCAGTGTCGAGGTGTTGCAGAGTTTGCTGCCCAGTTTTCAGCGAACTGACGCTGAACGCGTCGTGACGCTGCGGTTGTCCAAGCCATTCAAAACGGTTGCCGATACGGGCATCACCGACCTGCAGAGCGAGGGGCAATACAGCGTCAGTTCGCGCTTTTTCGAAGTGCACACCGAAATCGGGCTGGGCCCCGCCAGCGTGGCTGAGAACGCTTTGTTACAGCGCGACGGCATCAACGTGCGAACCTTGTGGCGCAGGCGCGCTGTGACGGCAGAAAAGCCACCGCCCACAACCACGTTGGCAATGAAGCAAAGTCCATGAGAACCTTGAACATTTCGCTGCCTTTGAAGGCTTTCTCGGCACAGTCCGAATTCGAGTTCATCGTCACTGTCGACGGCGCGACGGTGGCCCAGACGGGGCGGGTGCGGGCTGAGGCGCTACCGTTGCTGGACAAACTGGGCGACGTTTGCATCGCGACCGTGCCTCTGCAAGCTTTGTCATGGCACGCAGTGACCTTTCCCGATGGGGTGACACCTGCTTCATCCCGCATGCGTAAGGTGCTTGAGGGTCTGCTGGAGGATAAGTTACTCGACGACACAAGCCTGTTGCATTTCGTCTTGCCGCCGATTTTCCAACCCGGCAGGGTGCAATGGGTGGCTGCCTGCGAGCGGCGCTGGTTGGCCATGGCGGTTCAAGGACTGGAGGCGGCCAAACGTCCGGTTGCACGCGTGGTGCCCGAGTGGGGTCCTCCCGAGGTGCGGCGGCGGCTGCACGTCACAGGGACCTTAGACGCCCCGCAGTTGGTGATCTGTGGTGACAGCGGTGTTGGTATGGTCCCATTGAGCACGGAGGTGCTGGAAGGGCTTGTGTCGACCGACAACGACAACGACGTTAGCGCCGAGCCTGCATTGGTCAATCTGGCCTCTCAGATCTTGCAGCGTCCGGTCTCATCACTGTCGCAGGCCGAACGGATGGTTCAAGTGATCGCTTCAGCGTGGGACTTGTCCAAGCGTTTGCAGATGCGCAACCTCATAGATCGCGGCAAAGTCGAATGGCTGCGAGCGCCACGCTGGCGCTTTGCGCGCTGGGCTGCCATCGCGGTGCTCTGTGTCAACGTGTTGGGCTTGAATACATTGGCGTGGATGGCTCAGTACCAGCTGTCTGACAAGCACGAGGCCATGCAAAAAATTCTGACGAACAGTTTTCCAAGTCTGAGAGTCGTTGTGGATGTGCCCGTGCAGATGGCCCGCGAAGTGCGTCTGCTGGAGCAAGCGAGTGGTGCACCCGGCGCAGCCGACCTGGATGTCATGCTCGGCACGCTGAGTCGTGTCTTGCCAGCCGGCCAGTCCCTCAAGGGCATGGATTACGCCAGTGGTCAGCTGCGCTTGAGTGGGCTTGAGTTGACGACGAAGGAGGCCAGTGAACTGAGCATCGGTTTGCAATGGCATGGTTACAGCGCCACTCGCGATGGCATCAGCTGGTTGATGCAGCCCACGTCTGCAGCCTCGGGGAATCTCTGATGCGTAGCCTTTCGGAACGCTTTTCCGCGCTCGGCCCGCGCGAGCAACGTTGGCTGTCGGTGGGGGTCGGCGTGTTGTCGTTAGCGCTGCTGATCGGCGTGGGTGTGTTGCCGGCTGTGCGCAGTTTGCGTGTCAATCCGCAGGCGCAGCAGCAGGCGAATGCAGAATTGCAATCTTTGTATCGGCTGCAAGTGCAAGTGCAGGCCTTGCAGGCGCGGCCACATCTCGATGCTGCTGAGGCTTTGAACAGATTGCAAGCGTCGGCCAGCCTACTGGGCGGCAACACCGAGATCAGCATCGGTGATCAGCGTGTCAATCTGGTGTTGCGGGCGACACCCGCGAAAGCCCTTGCAGAGTGGTTAGCCCGTGCCCGAACCGAAGCGCATGCCGTGCCCTTAGAAGCCCGGCTGTCTCGCGAAACCCAGACCGATGAGGCGTTGTGGAGCGGCACGCTGGTGATGACGCTGCCGCCTCGTTGATTGTCAGCGCGCCAGTTGATTGAGTTGGATGATTGGCAGCATCACCGCCAGCACAATCAGCATCACAACTCCCCCCATGAGGACAATCAGCAACGGCTCGAAAATCGTCGCTAAATTCATCGCACGCCGCTGCACCTCGGTCGCCATTTGAGTCGCTGCGCGTTGAAGCATGAGCGGTAGCTCGCCGGTCTGTTCACCGAGCCGCGCAAACATGCTGAGTAAACTTGGAAAGCGTTTTTTTTGTCCGATGACCAGACCCAGAGGTGAGCCTTCGCGCACCTGCACCAAGGCGTCCAGCGCGTCTGCGCGCATAGCCTTGTTCGACAGCGTCTCGGCCGCTGCTTGCAAGGCCTTGAGAATCGGTACGCCGGCACCTACCAGCATGGCCAAGGTGCTCGCAAAACGTGCTGCGTTGTAGTGCCGCGCCAGTCGCCCGATCAGCGGAAATTTCAGCCAAGCCGCATCAAAACGCTCTTGCAGTGCTGGTTTGCGCAGCGTCAGACGCGCAGTCAAAAAAGCTATCACCAGTACGCTCAGCAGCGCCAAGCCCCAGGTTCTCACAAAGTCACTCAGCCCTAACAAGGCCACGGTGAGAAAGGGCAAAGCGCGCTTGCTGCCGATGAACACCGAAGCCACCTGCGGCACCACATAGCTGACCAGAAAAATCACAATGGCCAATGCCACCAGCGTGACGATGGCGGGGTACAGTGCGGCCCCCACCAGTTTGGCGCGCAGGTTGCGGGCTTCTTCTAAGTCGTCCGCCAGACGCTGTAGCACCAGCCCGAGTTGGCCGCTGGATTCTCCCGCGCCGACGACGCTGACGTAGATCACCGGAAAGTCGCGGTTGTGGTGCGAGAGAGCTGCTGCAAACGAGGAGCCGGCATTGACCTCGGCCCGCAGCGCCGCCACCAAGTCGCGCTGGCGCAGGTCTTCTGCTTCTTCTGTGAGGGCTGTCAGTGCGCGTTCGATGGGCAACCCCGCATTGATCAGTCCTGCGAGTTGCCGCGTCCAGATTGACAACTCACTTGCGCTGAAGGTGCGTGTAACGAAGATTGCACGGTTCAAGCCTACGCCGCTGCCACGACCAACCGTTTGGACCTGAAGTGGAATCAGCGTTTGTGACCGCAACACGCTGCGCGCCGAGCGCATGGTGTCGGCTTCAATCACACCCTTACACAGTTGCCCTTGTCGGTTGAGAGCGTCGTATGAGAAAGCAGGCATGAGGAACCTTGATCGCTTCAATCACGTGTGACGCGGGCGACTTCAGCTGCTGACGTGATGCCCGAGACAATCAGGCGCTGGGCATCGTCACGCATGAGTGTCATGCCGATCTGCACGGCCTGTGCGCGGATGTTGGCTTCTGAATCGCCGCTGTGGATCATGGCGCGGATGGCGTCATCGGCTACCAATAATTCGAATACGCCTGTGCGGCCAGAGTAACCCGTATGTGCGCAATTAGCGCAACCTTTTCCGGCACACGCTTGACAGAGTTTTCGCACCAGTCGTTGGGCTAAAACACCGAGCAGAGATGAGCTCAGCAAGTAAGCGTCAACCCCCATGTCAATCAACCGCGTGACCGCGCTGCTGGCGTCGTTGGTGTGCAGCGTGGCCAGCACCAAGTGGCCGGTGAGTGAGGCTTGAATGGCAATTTGAGCCGTCTCAAAATCACGAATCTCGCCAATCATGATGATGTCTGGGTCTTGCCGCAAAATGGCCCGCAGCGCACGCGCAAAGCTCAGCTCAATACGCGCATTGACCTGGGTTTGTCCAATGCCGGGAATTTCGTATTCGATCGGATCTTCCACCGTCATGATGTTGTTGATATCGGCGTCAAACAGGCTCAGCGCGGCATACAAGGTGGTGGTTTTTCCCGAACCCGTCGGGCCGGTGACCAGCACAATGCCGTGCGGTTGTTTCAGCAATCGCGTGAAGCGTTGCAGCGTGTTGCCTTCCATGCCCACGGCGGCGAGATTCAGCTTGGCACCGCTCTTGTCGAGCAGCCGCAGCACGGCGCGTTCACCGTGTGCATTTGGCAGCGTGCTGACCCGCACATCAATTGCGCGGGTGCCGATGCGCAGCGAAATCCGACCGTCTTGCGGTAAGCGCTTTTCAGCGATGTCGAGGTCGGCCATGATCTTCAAGCGCGAGATCAACGCGGCGTGCAGAGCCCTGTTGGGTCTGACCACTTCACGCAGCGTGCCGTCTACCCTGAAACGAACCGCAGAGTGTTGCTCGTAGGGCTCAATGTGAATGTCACTGGCACCTTCGCGCGCCGCTTGCGTTAGCAGTGCATTCAGCAGCCGAATGATCGGTGCGTCGCCGCTGGTGGCCAGCAGGTCTTCAACGGCTGGCAACTCTTGCAGCATCTTCGAGACGTCGACATCGCTCTCAACTTCACTGACCACGGTGGCTGCGCTGGATTCTTCTTGTGCATAGGCTGCGCTGATGCGCTGCGCCAGTGCACCGGTTTCAGCTCGTTCGACATTGCGCACAGCATATTTGCGCATGACTTCGCTCCACGCTCCAAGCGCAGGTTTTCCGGCGTGCCACAGCGTGACCTTCTCTTCATCCACTTCAAGTAGAAGTTGAAATGTCCGTGCAAAAGCGTATGGCAACGGGTAGCGTAGTGGCATGTCAAGGCTTTTCTATGGCGGGTGCCGCAGTTTCGGCCGGTACAGTAGGTGCTTCCAATGAAAGGGCAGGCTTGGTCTGCAGTCCCGGGTAGTCGGGCATCACCGGTCCTTCGTTGATGGGTAACAATACGCTGCGCGTAGGCTGTGCCGTTTTTTGCTGGCCGCGCATCAGGTCATAGCGATCTATTGATAAGCTGTCGGTTGCGCTGGCATCTCGCACCACCACCGGTCTGATAAAGACCATCAGGTTGGTTTTTTTTCGGGTTCTCGTTTGATTTTTAAACAGATTCCCAATGAAGGGCAAGCTGCCAAGCAGCGGCACTTTATCTTCATTTTCAGCGTATTGATCTTGCAGCAAGCCACCCAGAACAACAATGCCGCCGTCTTCGACCAGCACGGTCGAGTCGAAGGAGCGTTTGTTCGTCGTCAGTCCCGAGGCTGAATTGACAGAGGTTGCATCGACGCTACTGACTTCTTGGGAAATGAGTAATTTGACAGTCCCGTTTTCGCTGATCTGTGGGCGCACCCGCAAGGTCAGACCCACATCTTTTCGTTCAATGGTTTGGAATGGGTTGACAGTGCCGCCGGTGCTTGAGCCGGTGTTGGCATATAGGCCTGTGATGAATGGGACGTTTTGACCGATGACGATTTTTGCCTCTTCGTTGTCGAGTGTTAGCAGATTAGGCGTTGACAAAATATTGCCCGAGCCTGTTTGTTCTAATGCGCGCGCCAAAAATCCCAATGCATAAACGCCGTTGCTGCGCTGAACTGCGCCAATGTTCAGGCCTGTGCCTGGGGTGACGCCGTTGGTTGACACGCCGCTGAGTCCTTGTGTCGACAGGGCCAGTATGTTTTTCCCGGCAGTACCAAAGTTGGTGCCTAAGAAACCAATGACATTGTTGCCGGCTTGACCCAGCGGCCCCTGCCACTGAATGCCAAATTCGGCAGCCTTGTCTGTATTCACTTCGGCAATCAGGCTTTCTACATAGACTTGCGCGCGTCGGGAGTCCAACTGCTCGATCACGGCGCGCAGCTGCCGGTACTGCGGGTCGGGGGCTGTGATGATGAGCGAGTTGGTGGACGGGTCGGCCTGTATTTGGCCGCCGGTACTCGGTTGCCGTGCGGGCGATGAGGCGGCAGCCGTCGAAATGCTCACATTGGTGGTGACGGGTGGGCGCGCGGCTGTTGCAGATGCGGACGCAGCCGCCCCTAGCGTACTGGAATCGCTGGCTATCGCCGCGCGCAACGTCAATGCCAACTGGGTGGCATCGGCATTCTTCAAGTACACGACGTGAATGTTGCCGCTGAGGTTTTCGCCATGCTCTGGCGGACGGTCGAGCTTGTCAACGAGCGAGTGAACCAACGCCACGCGCGCCGGGTTGGCGGCCCGCAAGATCAGTGAATTGCCGCGCGGCTCTGCCAGCAGTGTGGTCCGATACGAGCTGTCACCTTGCACCGCTCCGTTAGGCTCCAGCAGCTTGACCAACAACGGTACGAGGTCAGTTGCCAGAGAATTTCTCAGCGGAATGATCTCGAGATCGCTGGCGTTGGCAATGTCCAGCGCGGCGATGATTCGGGCCAAGCGCTGCAGGTTGTCGGCGTAGTCGGTGATCACCAGTGAGTTGTTGCCGGAGTCCACGTTGATGGTGTTATTGGGTGTGATCAGCGGCCTGAGAATGGGTAGCAGGTTGTTGGCGGCCTCATGCGTGAGCTTGAATATTTGCGTCACGATCTGGTTGCTGTTGCCTAGCACCGGCCCGACTGAGACTGAGCCGCCCTGCATTTTGGCGTCCGCCTCAGGCACGATCTTGTAAAGACCGGCCGAGTCAACCACGGCAAAGCCTTGCACGCGTAGCTGTGCTGCAAATTGACCGAAGGCGATCAGTGGCGCCATTGGGGTTTCAGTGATGAGCGTTAGCGTGCCTTTGACGCGCGGGTCGACCACCACGTTGCGGCCTGTGATGGTGGCCATGGTGCGGGCCACGGCGTCGATCTCTGCATTGACGAAGTTCAGCGTGACCGGCTCACCGGGGAGTGGTGCAACTTGAGCGTTTTTAACGGCTTGTGCTATCGCCACGTCGCACAGACTTGTTGCGGCGACCACGAGCGCACAAGAGGCGGCCAGTGCGCGTAAAGTGTGCCGGCAAACATAAGTTGAATTCATAGAAATCTGCAAGGTCATCAAGAACGCCGCATTCACAAAGCGATGTCCGCACAACGCTCAAAGACTTTAATGTCCGGCGGCATGCTTCTCTTGTCCTTGTACGTGTGCTGACGCACACAACTTTCGGTAGCAGCCGATTGGTGATGAGGGGCGATGGAAATACAGAGCGCGGGAACGAGGGTATGGATTGCCACGCTTCACTTGCAGTGACGGGGATTTTTCGTCGTTGCGAACAGTTCAGATCCGTCATTGCGAGCGAAGCGAGGCAATCCATGCACCCGCTTCAATGACCTCTGCTGAGCGACCTTGTCTGCCCGCAGCTCGGCACTGTGCAAAAGCACCTTTAAAAAACACGTGTGCATTCGTTAATGCCTCGACATATTCCGACATACAAGCTACAGAGCGTTACCGACTGTTGGGCCCCCCCAGAAGTTGATTGCAGGTGCAATAACACTGACGGCTTGTTGTCGCGGGTCAGACAGCGTCAGATGGAGGAGCGTCGTGGTTCAGAAAAATTTGTCATTGGCGAATCAATTGATGGCAACTTTGCCATCGCAGGAGCGCGGTCTGTTGCTCGCGCACAGCGAGCTGGTCGAACTCGAGCTGCATGCCGTGGTGTGTGTGGCCGGCGAAGTCTCAAGCCACGTGTGGTTTCCCGTGGAGGGTTTTGTCTCGATCATCTTGCCGGTGCCAGCGGCTGCCGACATGGCGGTCGCGCAGGTGGGCCGTGAAGGCATGTTCCACACCTCGGCGGTGTTTGACGTTGAGCACTCGGCTTTTCATTCCCGCGTCCAGGCGGCGGGGCGGGCCTTTCGCATGACGCGAAAAACCTTGCAGCAGCACCTGCAGCACAGCAGTTGTCTGCGTGAAGTGCTCAACCGCTATGCCGATGCGCGCTTGAGCCAACTGGCGCAGCAGACGGTTTGCCTCAACCACCATTCGGTAGTGCAACGACTGGCGCGCGCCTTGTTGATGACGCGTGACAGGCTCTCTTCAAAGGAACTTTTTTTGACGCACGAAGTTTTTTCGCTCATGCTGGGTGTGCGGCGCGAAAGCGTGACGCAAGCGGCCATCGCCTTTCAACGGCGCGGCCTCATCAGCTACAGCCGCGGCTATGTCATGTTGCTCGATGAGGCCGCGCTAGAAAGCATCGCCTGCGGCTGCTACAAGGCGGATTTGCACACCTATGCGAGAGCTTTCCCGGCGGCCAGAGACATGGGCGCAACACGGCCTGAAGTGCCTGTTTTCTCTTGTTGCGAAGATTCGCCAGCAGAAGTCACCAGCAGGTGAATGAAGTGCAACTTGGCCACCACCTCGCGGGGCAACACGAAGGGGTAAAAGTCGGGTTGCCCCATAGAGCGTGACATCTCGTTGAGCAGGGTGGTGAGCCGCGTCCAGTCATTCAAGAAAGCCAAAAACCGTTTGGCCTTGGGGTGCTTGGGCTGGTACAGCGCGTCGACGGAAAAGGGGGTGAATTCGAGCTGCATTTTCTTGGCGCTCAAGCCAAAGCTGGATGCCGTGTCGACCGTGTCGCGCATGTGCAGGTAATGGGCCCAGCACTCGGCCCAGTCTTCCCAGGGGTGCGTGCTGGCGTAGGCGCTGACGTAGTGCTGCTGCCAGTCCGCTGCGGGGCCGTTGTCATAGTGGCGCTGCAAGGATTCGGCGTAGTCGGCAGTCTCATCGCCAAACAAGCTGTGAAAGCCGTTCATCCAGTCGGTTCCCCAAACCAGCCGGTCCCAGTAATAGTGGCCGACTTCATGGCGGAAATGCCCGAGCAGCGTGCGGTAGGGTTCGTGCATGGCTTGGCGCGCGGCTTCGCGCGTTGCGTCGTCAGCCTCGACCAAGCTGATGGTGATGAGGCCGGTGTCATGCCCGGTCATGACGTGGCCGCCTTCGTTGTCAGAGCGTAAAAAATCAAACATCAGACCGTGCTCGGGGTCTTCGGTGAGCTTGGAGGCGACGGGCAAGCCCAGCACCATGAGCGCCGACACCAGGCGCCGCTTGGCCAGCTCGACCAAGCCCCATAGTCTGCCGTTATCAAGGTGTTCCGGGTCGTTCAGGTCGGGAATCTTGTGGTTGAGTTGGCAGGCACTGCACAGGCCGGTTGTGCTGCCGAACGCATCTGTGCTGGGCACCAACCAGTTGCAGGCGGCGGGTGTTGTCAGATTCAGGCAGCGGCGGTAGCGGGTGGGCAAGACTTGCCACGCCTGCCAAAGTTCTGGCGCGTCAGGAGCTGTCGTGGCATCGGCGGGCATCAGTGAGAGCAATTGGGCGCTGTGTGGGTCGTAGCCGAGTGGCGTGCCACAGGCCAGGCATTGGCTGTTCCTGAAAAAAACCGGACGGCCGCACTGGCAGCTGTAAGCGCGGCCGGCCAAGCTTGGCAGATGCGGATCTTTGACGCCAGTGCTGCGTGAAGAAAAATGGGAACGGGGAGATGGCAAGGCAAAGGCTTTCGATGGGACGCTGAAAAAGAGCACAAGGGGAAAAGGCCAGGGTGCAGGTCGACGCTTTGGATCGTACAAGTTTGACAGCTTCAGGCGCGAGCCGCTGCCGTGTCAATTTTCAGGCGGCGCAGATTAAGTTGTTGCGGGCTTTTATCATCGGTGTCTTGCGCATTTGAATTTTCACGTCAACCCGCTCGCAAGGACCCGTATGCCCACGTACCACATTGAAATGTTTGAAGGCCGAACCCACGAGCAAAAGAAAAAGCTGGTGGCCGAGATCACTCGTGTCTCGGTCGACGTGCTGGGCGGTTCGGCTGAATCGGTCGTCATCATCATCACCGACGTCAAGCGTGAGAACTGGTCGACGGGCGGCCGCCTGTGGTCAGAGCCGCGAATCTGAGGCGGCTGGCTGCAATATGTGCCAGCTGCTTGGAATGAACTGCAACACCCCGACCGATGTGACCTTCAGCTTCGCCGGGTTTGCGCAGCGTGGCGGCCACACCGACCTGCACAAAGATGGCTGGGGCATCGCATTTTTTGAAGGTCAAAACAAAGTGGGCTTGGCCGGGCCTGAGGGTGACAAGGGCTTGCGCCACTTCGTCGATCATCAGCCGGCATTCGAGTCACCGGTGGCTGAGTTGATCCGCCACTATCCGATCAAAAGCCGCAATGTCATCGCTCACATTCGCAAGGCCACGCAGGGCCGCATCGCGTTGGAAAACTGTCACCCCTTTGTGCGGGAGTTGTGGGGACGCTACTGGGTGTTTGCGCACAACGGCGACCTGAAGAATTTTCACCCGCGCTTGCATGCTGGTTTCAGACCGGTCGGCGACACCGACAGCGAGCGCGCTTTTTGTTGGATCATGCAGGAGATCGCCAAGTCCCATGCAGGCGTGCCCAGCGTGGCTGAACTCACGTTGACGTTGCGTGAGCTGGCCAAAGAAGTGGCGCGCCACGGCACCTTTAACTTCATGCTCAGCAACGGCTTGGCACTTTGGGCACATGCCTCGACGAACCTCTTTTATGTTGAGCGTCGACACCCGTTTGCGCACGCTACTTTGAGCGACGAAGACCTGAGCATCGACTTCGCCGAACACACCGACCCGACCGATCGTGTCGCCGTGGTGGTGACGGCGCCACTCACCACCAACGAAACCTGGCTGCCGTTTTCCGCTGGGGCGTTGAAGGTGTTTGTCGACGGGGCTTTGGTCGCTTAAGCTGCGTTCAGACCGGGCTGGCCAGCGCCGCTTCGAGGGCGTCGATGAACATCGCCGCCACATCAAATTCGGTCTGGTCAAAGATTTCCTGAAAGCAGGTTGGGCTGGTCACGTTGATCTCGGTGATGCAGTCACCGATGACGTCGATGCCGGCCAGCAACAGGCCGCGAGCCGCCAGCACCGGGCCGACTGCTTCGGCTATTTCACGGTCGCGCGCTGACAGGGCTTGCGCCACGCCCAGACCACCGGCAGCCAAGTTGCCGCGCACCTCATTGCCTTGCGGAATGCGTGCCAACACAAACGGCACGGGCTTGCCGCCAATCACCAGCACGCGTTTGTCGCCTTTGACGATGTCCGGTAAAAACTTTTGCACCATGACGCTTTGCGCGCCGTCTTTGTTCAGCGTCTCGATGATGCTGCCCAAGTTCATGCCGTCGGCCTTGACGCGAAAAATACCGGTGCCACCCATGCCGTCAAGCGGCTTCAAGATGATGTCTTGGTGCTCGGCGTGAAAGCGTTTGATGTCTTCGGCGTCGCGTGTCACCAGCGTTGGGCCGATGAATTGCTGAAACTCCATGATGGCGAGTTTCTCAGGGTGGTCGCGCAGTGCACGCGGCTTGTTGAAGACGCGTGCGCCTTCGCGCTCGGCTTGCTCCAGCAGGTGTGTGCTGTAGAAAAACTCGCTGTCAAACGGCGGGTCTTTGCGCATGATGATGCAGCCAAAGTCACGCAGAGGCTGTGGCCGTTCGTCGGGATGCTGCTGTTTGGCGACAAACCAGTTTTGTTCGTCACCAGTCAGGTGAATGTCACGCACAAAGGCCGTCACTGGCGTGCCGCGCTGCCACATGATGTCTTTGGGTTCGCAGGCACTGATGGTGTGACCGCGGCGCTGCGCTTCCCGCATCATGGCAAAGGTGGTGTCTTTGTAAATCTTGAAAGATTCCAGCGGATCGGCAACGAAGAGAATGTTCATGGTGGAGCTGATGTTCGAAAGAAATGAAGACCGTTGCGAAATCGCATGTCGAGATTTTGGCAGGTTGTCGAGCTTCCGGTCGAGTCTGCACTGTGTAGCCTCACCTGCGAACAGGCGAAGCTGTCAGCTCAAACGGCTAAACCTAGCCTTCAACCCAAAGATCAAATTTCAATCTTCGAGCCCAGTTCCACCACCGAGTTGTTGGGCAACTTCAAGAAGTCGGCCGCGCCACTGGCGTTGTGATGCATCTGTGCAAACAGCTTTTCGCGCCACGGCGCCATGCCGCTGCCAATAGTTGGAATGACCGTGTCACGCGACAAAAAGTAGCTGGTGTTCATGGGGTCTAGCTCCCAGCCGGGACTGTTGATATTCATCAAGGCCTTGGGCAAATTAAGGTCATTTTTAAAGCCGTAATGAACGACCACTTGCCAGCAATGACGACCCAAGGATTGGATTTGGACGCGTTTGTCCATGCCAATCCATGGCACCTCATGGTTTTGCACTGTCACAAAAATGTTTTTTGCATGGAGTACTTTGTTGTGCTTTAAGTTGTGCAGCATGGCGTTCGGGACCGTGCCGCGTTCGGCAGTCAAAAACACCGCAGTGCCTTCAACGCGAACAGGCGGGCTGACAAACACAGACTCCAGAAAAGAGGGTAAGTCCAGCGCGTCGGAGAGCAGCTTTTTGTTCAGGAGTTCTCTGCCTTGTTTCCAAGTGATCATCAGCGTGAAAATGGCACCGCCGATGAGCAACGGGAACCAGCCGCCCGCAAACAGCTTCATCAAATTCGAGGCAAAGAACGCCACATCAACCACGAAGAAAACACCGGTTGCGGCGACGCACAGCCAGAGCGGGTATTTCCAGGCATGGCGAATCACGAAAAAGGTCAAGATGGTGGTGATCAGCATGTCCAGCGTGACCGCAATGCCATAGGCGGCGGCCAGATTGCTGGACGAACGGAACATCACCACGGCCAGCACGATGGTCGCAAACAGGCACCAGTTAACCATCGGTATGTAGATCTGGCCGGTGTCGCGCACGCTGGTGTGCAGGATGTTCAGGCGCGGCAGATAACCCAGCTGAATCACTTGCTTGGTGACGCTGAAGGCGCCGGTGATGAGCGCTTGCGAGGCGATCACGGTGGCCATGGTGGCCAGCAACACCAGCGGCAGCAAGGCCCACTCAGGCGCCATCAGGTAAAACGGGTTTTTGACGGCCTCCGGGTTCTTCAGCAGCAAGGCACCCTGGCCAAAATAGTTCAGCGTGAGCGACGGCATGACGACCGAAAACCATGCCAACCGAATGGGTTTTTTGCCAAAGTGCCCGAGGTCGGCATAGAGCGCCTCCGCGCCGGTGACGCACAGCACCACGGCCCCCAAGATGATGAAGGTGGTGCCCGGGTTGGTCCACATGAACATCACCGCGTAATGTGGGCTGATGGCCGCGAGGATCGCCGGGTAAGTGATGATTTGCGAGATGCCCAAGACCGCCAGCACGGCAAACCATACCAGCGTGATCGGACCAAAAAACATGCCAATGCCAGCGGTGCCGCGCTTTTGCACCGCAAACAGACCAAACAAAATAAGCAGCGTCGCCGGCACCACGTATTGTTTGAACGCGGGTGAAATGATTTCCAGCCCTTCGACTGCCGACAGCACTGAAATCGCCGGCGTGATGACGCCATCGCCATAAAACAGCGCGGTGCCAAAGATGCCGATGATCAGCAGCACACGCCGCAGTTCGGGTTTGTCTTTGACCGCTTGCGAGGCCAGCGCCAGCATGGCCACCAGACCGCCCTCGCCGTTGTTGTCAGCGCGCAGCACCAGCAACACGTACTTGATCGAGACAATGACGGTCAGCGTCCAGAAGAAGATAGACAAGATGCCGTAGACGTTGTCCGGGCTGAAGGCGACATGGCCTGAGCCGAAGACTTCTTTGACCGCATACAGAACGCTGGTGCCGATGTCGCCGTAGACGACACCGATGGCGCCTAGGGTCAGCGCCGTGAGGGAGGATTTGGAGCTTGTCAAAAAATAGTCACCACGGCGTCGGCGAGGCTTGGGCGCTCGATACGCAGGGGATATCGTTACATCGGGAGCGCTATTTTGCACTCTGTCGAGCTGGTTCAGCGGCCGAAAAAAGAAGGACAGCTGGAAAACAACAAAAGCCAAGGCGCCGCGATGGCCGCCCGCTGCCGTGCTTTAGATTTCCACCTTGCTGCCCAGCTCCACCACCGCGTTGTTCGGCAAGTTCAAAAAGTCGGCGGCAGAACTGGCGTTGCGGTGCATTTGTGCAAACAATTTCTCGCGCCATTGCGCCATGCCATCACCGATGGTCGGGACCACGGTGTCGCGCGACAAGAAGTAGCTGGTGGTCATCGGGTCCACTTGGCAGCCCTGACCGCGCATCTGCATCAGCGCGCTCGGCACGTCGGGGTCATTTTTAAAGCCGTAGTTCAGCACCACCTGCCAGCAGTGGCGTCCCAAGGACGTGATTTCTAGGCGTTTGTCCATGTTGATCCAGGGCACTTCGTGGCTGCGCACGGTCACAAACAAGTTTGTTTCATGCAGTACTTTGTTGTGTTTGAGGTTGTGCAGCATGGCGTTTGGCACAGCCCCTGACTCCGCCGTCAAAAATACGGCGGTGCCCTCAACACGCAGTGGCGGGCTGACAAAAACAGCTTCCAAGAAGCTTTTCAGGTCAATTGAATCGGTCCGCAGTTTTTTGTTGAGGATGAAACGTCCCTCTTCCCAAGTGACCATCAGGGTGAAGATCGCGCCTGCAATCAGGATGGGGAACCAGCCGCCTTCAACGAACTTGAGCGCATTCGAGGCTAAGAAGGCGAAGTCAATGGCAAAGAAAATGCTTGTGGCCGCAATGCACAGTGCCAACGGGTATTTCCAGCCATAGCGAATGACGTAAAACGTCAAAATCGTGGTGATCAACATGTTCCCGCAGACCGCGATGCCGTAGGCCGTTGCCAGCGCATCGGAGGATTTAAAAAACACCACGGCCAAGGCGATGGCGACGAACAATGTCCAGTTGATAAATGGAATGTAGATTTGACCGGTTTCCTTGATGCTGGTGTGGATCATGTAGAGGCGGGGCAAATAACCGAGCTGGATAATTTGTTTGGTGGCGCTGAACGCACCCGAGATCAGGGCCTGTGACGCGATCACCGTGGCCATGGTGGCGAGTCCGACCATCGGCAGCAAGGCCCACTCCGGCATCATCAGGAAAAAAGGGTTTTTAACGGCTTCAGGGGTGCTCAGGAGCAAAGCACCTTGGCCGAAATAGTTCAGCGTCAAGGCCGGCATGACCACGCAAAACCAAGCCAGTCGAATCGGATGTTTGCCGAAATGCCCCATGTCGGCGTAGAGCGCCTCGGCACCGGTGACACACAGCACGATCGCGCCCAAAATGAGAAAAGTGGTGCTTGGGCTGTTCCACATGAAGAGCAGGGCGTAATGCGGGCTCAGGGCCTTCAAAATAGCCGGGTTTTCGGCGATTTGCAGAGCCCCCAAGATGCCGATGGCAACAAACCAGATCAGTGTGATGGGGCCAAAAAATTTGCCGATGCCGGCAGTTCCGCGCTTTTGCACGATGAAGAGCAACAGCAAAATTCCGAGTGTCAGCGGAATCACATATTTGGTGAAGGTTGGCGAGACAATTTCCAAGCCCTCAACGGCGGACAGCACCGAAATCGCTGGGGTGATGACGCCGTCACCATAAAAAAGCGCCGCGCCGAACATGCCGACGACCAGCAGTCGCCGTCGCAATACAGGCTTGTCCTTGACGGCATTGGACGCTAATGCCAGCAGGGCCGCTGTGCCGCCCTCTCCGTGGTTGTCAGCCCGCAACACCAGTAGAACGTATTTGATCGAGACGATGACGGTCAAGGTCCAGAAAAATATCGACAAAATGCCGAAGATATTGATCGGATTCAAGTCAACGTAGCCAGTCGCAAATACCGTTTTAACTGCGTAGAGGACACTGGTACCGATGTCGCCGTAAACGATGCCGATGGCGCCGAGGGTCAGCGCCGTGAGGGAGGATTTTGAGGTTGTCACAAGCAATTCACAGGGGCAGACAGAGGCTGGCTCTGGGCTGGTCGGTGAAATAGTTACATTTGGGAGCCTTATTTTGCGCTCACGTCAGACCCGCGTAACTAAGGGGAAGCCACAGAGGACCTAAAAAACTGTGTTTTGTTGCACCGCAGCAACTGCATGTTTTTGAAGTTGAAACGCTTGGCAATGAACCATTCATTGCCAAAACGCTTCGCTTGGCTGTTAGTCGTAGACTTCTGCGTCGGGGTCTGTGGCTTCTAGCTCGTAGCTGGCAGCCAGCATGGCGAGGCGACCGATCACACCGTACATATAAAAGCGGTTAGGGCTGCTGGAGCCAGGTTTTTGACCCGGTTGCGGCAGACGGCCACTGTCGACAAAGGCCAGTGGTACATAGCTGGCGCCTGGGGCATTGAGATTTTCGTCTACGCCGCGCTCGGCGTGGACGCGGTAAAAACCACCGACCACGTAGCGGTCCATCATGTAAACCACCGGTTCGGCCACGGCGTCATTGACGCGCTCGTTGGTCAGCACGCCTTCTTGGATGATGACTTCGGACAGCGTTTGGCCGTCTTTGATCGTGCTCATCTTGTTTTTGCTCTTGCTGCTCAATGCGTCGAGGTCTTTGACGTCGCGCACCGTCATGATGCCCATGCCGTCAGTGCCGTTGTCGGCCTTGACGACAACAAAAGGCTTCTCGTTGATGCCGTATTCTTTGTATTTACGCTTGATCTTGGTCAGTAGTGCATCGACGTTGGTGCGGAGACAATCCATGCCCAAATCTTCGTCGAAGTTGACTTCACCGCACTTGGCATACATCGGGTTGATCAACCACGGGTCCATGCCGAGCAATTTGCCAAAGCGTTTGGCGACTTCCTCATACGCTTGGAAATGTCGCGATTTACGGCGTACCGACCAACCGGCATGCAGCGGCGGCAGCAAGTATTGCTCGTGCAGATCTTCCAGCATGCCTGGGATACCGGTCGACAAATCGTTGTTCAGCAAAATGGTGCAAGGGTCAAAGTCTTTCAGTCCCAAGCGCCTGTCGGTGCGGATCAGCGGCTCTATGGTGATGGTCTCGCCGGTGGGCAAATCCAGTGTGGTCGGGTCTTTGATGTCCGGGTCGAGCGAACCAAAACGCACGTTCAGACCAGCTTGGTGAAAGATGCGCTTGAGCTGTAGCACGTTGGACAAATAAAAGCTGTTGCGCGTGTGGCTCTCGGGAACGATCAGCAGGTTGCGTGCCTCCGGGCAGATCTTTTCAATTGCCGCCATTGCCGCCTGCACTGCCAGGGGCAGCATTTCCGGCGTCAGGTTATTCCAGCCGCCCGGGAACAGGTTGGTGTCCACCGGCGCCAGCTTGAAGCCTGCATTACGGATATCAACCGAAGAGTAAAGCGGTGGAGTGTGCTCCATCCACTCCAAGCGGAACCAGCGTTCGATGGCCGGCGTGGAGTCGAGGATGCGTTGTTCCAACTCGTTGATGGGGCCGTTCAGGGCGGTGATGAGGTGGGGGACCATGCGGTCACTTTCAGGTGAGTTGTTGTTATGAGTGCAAAGCAACTAGGCTTGGCTGGCACATTATGGGCTCGCTACGCTTTGAGCATACATGCGGGCGTTGGCACGGCTTGCAAGCCCCTTTAACAGCGCTACCCAGCCTCAGCCGCGCACTTCGCCTTCGCCCAATACGATGTATTTCAGTGAGGTCAGGCCTTCAATGCCAACCGGCCCACGGGCATGGAATTTATCCGTGCTGATGCCAATTTCAGCGCCCAGTCCAAATTCAAAGCCGTCAGCGAAGCGAGTGCTCGCATTGACCATGACGCTTGCTGAGTCAACCTCGCGTAGAAAACGCTGAGCGTGGCCGTGGTCGCGCGTGATGATGGTGTCGGTGTGGTGGCTCGAGTAGCGGTTGATGTGCGCAATCGCCTCGTCGACATCCGCCACCACCTTGATGCTAATGACCGGTGCCAGATATTCCTCGTACCAGTCTTGTTCGGTGGCGGGCTTTAAATTGGCCTTGGGCAAGGCTGCGCTCAGCAGGCTGAAGGCTTCAGCATCACAGCGCATTTCGACCGCTTTGGCGGCGTAGATCGCACCAATTTTCGGCAGAAAATCAGCCGCCACGGCACGCGCCACCAGCAAGCCTTCAGTGGCATTGCAAGGGCTGTATTTTTGTGTTTTGCCGTTGTCGGCAATTTTGACGGCCATGGCGATGTCGCAGAAGTCGTCCACATACACGTGGCAATTGCCGTCCAAGTGTTTGATGACCGGCACTTTGGCGTCGCGGCTGATGCGCTCGATCAAGCCCTTGCCACCGCGCGGAATGATGACGTCGACATATTGCGGCATGGTGATCAGGTGGCCGACGGCTTCTCGGTCGATGGTCGGCACGAGTTGTACCGCCTCGGCCGGCAAACCGGCTTGGACCAACGCTAGGCGCACCAGCGCAGCCAGCGCTTTGTTGGACTCAATCGCCTCGGAGCCGCCGCGCAAAATGCAAGCGTTGCCGCTCTTGATGGCCAATGACGCGGCTTCAATCGTCACGTTCGGGCGGCTTTCGTAAATCATGCCGAAGACGCCGATGGGCACACGCATCTGGCCGACACGGATGCCGCTCGGCTGCTGCTTCATGCCGATGATCTCGCCAATCATGTCCGGCATGGCGGCAAGTTGTTCACAACCCAGAGCCACGGTTTCTAGTGCCTCGGCGCTGAGCTTGAGGCGGTCGAGCATCGGGCCGTCCAAGCCGGCGGTGGCCGCGCGGTCGAGGTCGCGCTGGTTGGCTGTTTTGAGCGCTGCAAACTGCTCGCGCAACAGACCGGCCAACATCAGCAAAGCCTGATTCTTTGAAGCTGTGGGCGCTTTGGCCATCAGCGCCGAGGCGGCTTTGGCTTTGACGCCGAGGGCGTCCATCAAGCGTGCAACGTCGCCGTCACGGGACAGTTCTTCAGGAGTGGCGGTCAAGATCATGTCTGTATTTTGCCGCACTGCGCGCACAGCAGGCTGGCCAGCCGGTGCAGCGCTTGCCAGCCGTCGGCCGGCCAGTCGGGCTGCTTGAGGCCTTTGACAATGCCGTCCACCTTGTGGGCGGCTTGCAGCAAATTGGCCAGAGCGGCGTCGTCTATTTGCGGCAACACCCGTTCAAAGAGTTTTTCTTTGGCGCCCCAGACGCGGTTTTCTCGCAGCGCCATCGGCATCGGCCGGCCGGCGGCCATGGCGTCTTTGACGCGCTTCAGGCTGCGGATGTCTTCGGCCAGCGCCCAGTGCACCAGCACCTCGGCTTCGCCTTCAGACTGCAGGCCATCAAGCATGCGCGCCACGCGCACGCCTTGGCCAGCAAGCACAGCTTCAGAGAGTTTGAAGACGTCGTAACGGGCCACATTCAGCACGGCGTTTTCGACCTGCTCAAAGCTCAGCACCGAGGGTTGGCGCGGATTCAGGGTGGGGTAAAGCAAGGCGAGTTTTTGAATCTCTTGGTGCGCAGCCAACAAATTGCCCTCGACCCGGTCGGCGAAAAACTGCAGCGTGCGTTGGCCTTCTTCGCCGGGTGCGACTTGCAGGCTGTGCTGCTGCATGCGCTGAGCGATCCAGGTCGGCAGATTGCGGCGGTCAATTGGGTCGAACTTGATGCTGACGCCATAACTCTCCAGCGCGCCAAACCAAGCGCCCTTGGCGGTCGCGCTGTCGAGTCGGGGCAGCAGCACCAGCGTCAAGGTGGTGTCGTTGCCTTGAGTGCGCTCTGCGATTTGCTGCAGCGCGACCGAGCCCTCTTTGCCGGGCTTGCCGCTGGGGATGCGAATTTCAACGATTTGTTTGTCGGCGAACAAGCTCAGCGAGCCGCCGCTGGCAAGTACTTCGCTCCAATCAAAATGCGCGCCGGAGGCGGTGTGTACTGTGCGTTCGGTGTAGCCTTGCGCTCTTGCGAAGGCGCGCAGGGCGTCTGCGCATTCTTGCACCAGCAGCGGCTCGTCGCCGTGCAGGACATACAGGCTTTTCAGCCCGCGCTGAAGGTGTTCTGAAAGTTGCGTGCTGGCCAGTTGCATGGTGGATTTACAGCGAAGACACGGCAGCCAGTCGCCGCATGACTTGCTGGACGATGTCGCTTTGCATATCCCGATACAGGAGCGCTTCTTCAGCTTCCTTGGCCAACACGGCAGACTCGTTGAAGCTGATGTCGCGCTGCTGCTCCAAATCAGCCTGAGGAATAAGCTCCTTCCCTTGGGGTGTGCGCAGTTTGAATGAGAAGAGCAGGCGCAATTTGTATTCACGCACCAAGCCGGCAGCATTGACCGCAGTGACGACTTTTTGACGCTGATCAAACAAGGGGTCCAAAATCACATCAGACTTCATCATCTGCTGAGGGTCTGTGACAACCAAGATGTTGTTGCTTGACGCCAATATGCGCTTGAGTTGGTTGCCTAAGGTTGAACCTTCCGCCATGTTGACATAGATCGACTTGAAGGCGAAGTTGGGTGCAGCTCGCAGCTTGAAGCCGCAACCCGCGGTGGTCAACAAGGCACTCGCACCCACAGTAGATGCCGACAGCAATAAATGACGACGTTGCATGACGTTCCCGTTCGTTCAGATGACGATGTTGATGAGCCGGCCGGGCACCACGATCACTTTTTTGGCGGCAGCACCATTGGCCGCACGCAGAAAGGCTTCTGAGGCCAGCGCGGCAGATTCAATGGCGACTTTGTCGGCACCCGTCGGCACGGTGACCGAGCCGCGCAGCTTGCCATTGACTTGCAGCATCAGCTCGATCTCGTCTTGCTGCAGCGCGCTGTCGTCGATCTCGGGCCAAGCGGCGTCGAGCAGGTCGCCGTGTTGTTCAGCGTAGCCGAGGTCGGCCCACAAACCGTGCGCGATGTGCGGCGTGGCAGGGTACAGGCAGCGCAGCAAAATACCGAAGCCTTCGCGCAGCGCCGCCAACGATGCGGTGTTGACCTCGCCCTTGAAGTCTTCCAGCGCGTTCAGCATCTTCATGCCGCCCGAGACCACGGTGTTGTATTGCATGCGCTGGTAGTCATAGTCGACTTGCTTGAGCACGCTGAAAACTTCGCGCCTCAGCGTCTTGGTGTCTTTGTCTTGAACCACCGAAGAAGCCTCGTTCGCAGACATGGCGGAAAGTTTGACGCCAAAGTTCCAGACGCGGCGCAAGAAGCGGTAAGAGCCTTCAACGCCGGCGTCATTCCACTCCAGCGTGGCTTCAGGCGGCGCTGTGAACATGGTGTAAAGGCGCGCTGTGTCGGCGCCGTACTTGCCTATCAGGTCTTGCGGGTCGACGCCGTTGTTCTTGCTCTTGCTCATGGTGCCCACGCCTTCGTAGGTGATGAGCGTGCCGGCGGGCAGCGTGCCCTTGGCTTCTTTGAGCTTGGCACCTATGACTTTGCCGGTGGCGTCATGCAGGTCTTCAACCTCTTGCGGCCAGAAGTATTCAATACCGCCTTTGTCTGACTTGCGCGAGTAAATGTGGTTCAGCACCATGCCCTGCGTCAGCAGCTTGGTGAAGGGCTCGTCAATCTTGACCAAGCCCAGATCGCGC
>CANFZL010000006.1 GCA_947451205.1 Comamonadaceae bacterium | reverse complement strand
GCTCGCTGACTTTGAGGGTTTTGATGCGCGGCGTGACGTCAACACCCAGCTCTTCTGGCTTGTAGGTGTCCATCTGCTTTTTCTTCGCCTTCATGATGTTCGGCAGCGTCACGTATCGCGGCTCGTTCAAGCGCAAATCGGTGGTGATGATGGCTGGCAGCGTGAGCGACAGGGTTTCAGAACCGCCATCGACTTCGCGGCTGACCGTCACCTTGCCATCCGCCACTTCGACTTTAGAAGCGAAAGTAGCTTGTGGCCAGCCCAGCAAAGCGGCGAGCATCTGACCCGTCTGGTTGCAGTCGTCGTCAATCGCTTGTTTGCCCAAAATCACCAGCTGTGGTTGCTCTTTGTCGACCAAGGCTTTCAGCAGCTTGGCTACGGCCAGCGGCTGCAACTCTTCGGTGGTGTCGACCAAAATGGCGCGGTCAGCACCAATGGCCATGGCTGTGCGCAGAGTTTCTTGACACTGCGTGACGCCGCAGCTGACAGCGATAACTTCAGTCACGGCGCCTTTTTCTTTCAGGCGGGTGGCTTCTTCAACCGCGATTTCGTCAAAGGGGTTCATGCTCATCTTGACATTGGCGATGTCCACACCTGTGCCGTCTGACTTGACGCGCACCTTGACGTTGTAATCCACCACGCGTTTGACGGGTACCAAAACCTTCATCGGAAATCTCCAAACATATTGAGTTGACGTTAACGTAAGGTGTTTATTCTATTCGTCCGAGGGGCGCTGGCCCGGCGGGACTGCGAATATGCACCACCCGCTGGGGGTAAGGAATCTGAATGCCGTGCTCGCGGAGCGACTTGAGGATCGCCATATTGACGAGAGAACGGATATTTTGCTGGCCGTTTTCAGGGTCAACAACCCAAAAGTTGACGGTGAACTCCAGCCCGTCGACACCAAAGTTAGTGAGATTAACTGATGGTACGGGGTCGGGGTCTTTCAGCACGCGGGTCTGGCTTGACGCCGCGTTGCTCAGCAAGCGCAAGACCAAGTCGACATCGCTGGCGTAGCCCACCGACACCACGGTCGAGAGCATCACCCGGCTATCGGCCAGCGACAAGTTCTCAATCCGGCTGCTGATGAATATTTCGTTCGGCACGATGGACTCACGGCCCGTCAGCGCACGCACCACGGTGTAGCGCGCATTGATGTCGGTAATTCGGCCCTCAAAACCGTCGACCCGAACGCTGTCTCCAATGCGCACGCTGCGCTCAGCCAGAATCACAAAACCGCTGACATAGCTGGCCGCCAGTTTTTGCAGACCAAAACCAACGCCCACACCAATCGCCCCACCCAGCACCGACAAGGCCGTCAGGTCAATGCCCACCGCAGACAAGGCCACCAACAGCCCCACAAAGACCAGCACGGCCCGCGTCGCATTGCTGACGGCCTTGCGCAAGGACAAGTCATTGCCCACCGCCGACCGTAGCAGACGCGTTTCAATCGCCGACGAAATCCACAGCGCCACAATCAGCACAACACCCGCTGTCAGCGTGCCCTCGATGAGCGTGCGCACCGACATCGAGCTGGCACCAACGCGCCAGTGGATGGTGTCCAGCTCTGCCAAAATCAGCGGCAGCAAGCCACTGAGCCACAGCACCAGACCCAGCCAGACCAGCCAAGAAATCGTGCGTTCAAGCGCACGCACCAGCGGCGCGTCTTTGAAGGCCACTTGCAAAACCTTCACCCCCAGACGAATGACGGCCAAGGCCACCATCACCGGCATCGCCACCGTGAAGACGGTGATCGGCAGCGACGCCGCCAGCATTGCCCGAGCGGCATAGCCGAGGCAAAGCAGCACCACGGGAAACATCACGCCATCCAGGATTTTTCGGCCAAAGAGAATTGATTTTTCGTCCGCGACACCTGTCGCACGGCGCAGCAGCGAGGTCAGCAACCAAGCCAAGCCCATGCAGGCGGCCAGCACCACGAATTCAATCCATGCGGCTTGCTCGGCCAGTGCCATGAACCAAGGTTGCAGGCGTTCAATGTGAAGGGCCAACATCACGAAAGAGGTGCCTTGAGCGGCCATCTGGAGTTCCTAAAAATTGTCACAGATCGGCCAATACACGAATGTGCGCTTCAACGCTGCGGGCCAGCGCACTCAGGTTGTAGCCGCCCTCTAGAGAGGACACGATGCGCCCCTTCGAATGGCGCTTCGCCACATCTTTGATTCGCTGCGTGATCCAAGCGTAATCTTGCTCCACCAAACCCAACTGACCCAAGTCGTCATCGCGGTGTGCGTCAAAACCAGCGCTGATGAAAATCATCTCGGGCTTGAACGCATCGAGTCGCGGCAGCCATGTGGCTTCGATCAACTCACGAATTTTCGGGCCTTTGGTGTAAGGCGGAATCGGCAGGTTCAGCATGTTGGGCTCGTCGCTGTCCGCACCGCTGTTCGGGTACAGCGGGTGCTGAAAAAAGCTCACCATCAAAATGCGTTCATCGCCCGCAATGATGTCTTCGGTGCCATTGCCATGATGGACGTCAAAGTCAACAATCGCGACGCGTTTGAGGCCATGGCGCTCCAACGCATATTTGGCTGCAACCGCCACGCTGTTGATGAAACAAAAACCCATGGATTTGCTGCGGCAAGCATGGTGGCCCGGTGGGCGCACCGCACAAAAAGCGTTTTCAACTTCACCGGCTATGACCGCGTCGGTGGCTGCCAGCGTGGCACCGGCGGCGCGCAGCACAGCATTCCAAGTGTGCACATTCATAGCGGTGTCAGGATCTAGCTGCGCATACGACGGACCGCCGGCGTTGATGTCGTCAGCGAGTTGGCTCGACAGGCCGTGCAGTGCTGCCACCAACATGCGGTCGTGCGCCAACTCAATGTCTGATAGCGGCGCCAACGGCGCCTCGCGCCGGTCCAGGACATCGGCCACACCGGTGATCAGCAGGCGATCTTCAATAGCATCTAGCCGTTCGGGGCATTCCGGGTGACCGGGGCCCATTTCGTGTTTACGACAGTCTGCGTGGGTGAAATAGCCAGTCTTGTTCATCAGATTCGGCGGTCAGGTTAGGGGCAATACACAATTTTTAGCAAATCAGCTTACCACGCGAATGGGGGGCTGAACGGCTGAGTTTGTCGACTCATAAGGCTACTGGACGGGTCGAAAAATTTGCCTCAGACATGCCTAAAATTGAGCCAACGACTTGCCGCGTCTTGTCATTCAACAACGCCCTTCGCAGGACTCATTTTTGACACACACCACCGCCTTTCAGACGAGTACTCTTGCCGCGAACGTTTCACGGCGCGGGCTGCGTCATCAAATCTTGGCGCTAGCGCTGGCGTTCTTAGGGACAACGCTGATGGTCCAAGCCGCAGAGAGCACTGAACCCACCGACTCAGCCAAGAGCAAGGCGGTCGCCGTCAAGACCGATGCAGCAGTCAAAACCGCCAAGCGCGCGCATGTCAGCAAACACAAGCGGCCGAGCAAGGTCCGACCTGCAGCCAAGGTCGGTCCGGCTTACGCCACACGGCCCGAGGTCATGCGCTTTGCCGATGAACTCGCCGCACGGCAGAACCTGAATCCGCAGTGGGTACGCCGCGCCATCGGCCAAGCCACGCTGGTACCCACCGTGGTGCGACTGATGCAACCGTCAACCCAGCCTTTTGTCAAAAACTGGGCGGCTTACCGCGACCGCTTCATTGATGCCGCCCGCATTGATGCCGGCGTGCAGTTCTGGAAAGACAACAAAACCACACTCGCTCGGGCTGAAAAAGAATACGGCGTGCCGAGCGAGATCATCGTCGGCATCATCGGTGTCGAGTCCATTTACGGCCGAAACACGGGTAGCTTTCGCGTCATCGATGCGCTCACCACACTGGCCGTTGACTTTCCGGCCTCGCACCCACGGGCCGCCGAGCGAGCCGAGTTTTTCAAAGGCGAGATCGAACAATTTTTGAGCTTGCAAAGTCGCTTGGGCGCAGACCCGATGTTGCCGCTGGGCAGCTATGCCGGCGCCATGGGCATGCCGCAGTTCATGCCCTCCAGCTGGGTTCGTTTTGCGGTGGACTTTGACGGCGACGACAAGATCGACCTGTGGAACAGTCCGGCCGACGTCATCGGCTCCGTCGCCAACTACTTCAAAGCCTTTGACTGGAAGCCCGGCATGCCGACGCACTACCCGGTGAGTTTTGACACCGCCAAACTCGATCTTGAGGCCTTGATGGCACCCGACATTTTGCCGACCTTCAGCGTCGCCAGCTTCACAGCCAAAGGCGCGGTGCTGGAAGGCCCAGCGCTGCAACACAAAGGCCCCTTGGCACTGGTCGAACTGCTCAACGGGCCAGACCCCGCCAGTTACGTCGCCGGCACCGAGAATTTTTACGCCATCACCCGCTACAACTGGAGCAGCTACTACGCCATGGCGGTGATTGAGTTGGGGGATGCGGTCAAGCACAGCTTGCCGTCCCCATCTCCCTAACCCGACAGCGGCAGCACAAGGCGATCAATGTCACCGGCTCGATGCGGCCATGCCTTTATCTTAGTAAGTCCGGGCTATTCCGATTTAGCGCCGGAATCCATCACCACCGTGGCCCAACGCGCAAGCTCAGACCGGAGATAAGTCGCATAAGCTTCTGCGCTGCCGCCCAGAGGCTCAGCACCTTGGCGCTGCAACCGCTCCCGCACCATGGGATCCTGCAGCGCCTTGTTGAACTCGCTGTTCAGACGTGCGATGACAGCCGGCGGCGTCCCGGTCGGAACCATCAACCCCTGCCACGCGCCCATCTCAAAACCCTTGCTTCCAAATGCCTCGTCAAACGTCGGAACGTTCGGCAGCTCAGCCAAGCGCTTGGGTGTGGCTGTCGCCAGCACGCGGATCTTTCCCTGTTGCGCATAGGGCAGCACCGTATTGACCACTTCAGACATGATCTCGAGTTGACCTCCCACAAGATCTTGTAGCGCTGGCGCTGCACCCTTATAGGGAATGTGCGTCATGCTGATACCTGCTTTGGTCGACAACAAAGCTGAAGCCAGATGCGTGACGGTTCCTATGCCCGAAGAAGCGTAACGAACCGCCCCAGGCCGCTGCTTGGCGAGGGTCACCAAGTCCTTCACCGTTTCCATACCCGCCGACTTGCTGGCGACCAACACGATGGGAACAGTCGCCGTCAGCACCACGGGCGAAAAACTCTTCAACGGATCGAACGAGAGCTTGGAACTCATCGCCGGTGCGATAACGACGGAAGACGTGTTGTAGAAGATGGTGTAACCGTCGGCAGCCGCTCTAGCGGTCTCAGCCGCAGCGATGTTTCCACCCGCCCCAGCGCGGTTATCAACGACGACCGATTGCCCCAGTTGTTCGGAAACCTTCTGAGCCAAGATACGTGCATTGATGTCGGTGGTCCCGCCCGGTGGAAAGCCCAGAATCATCCTGATGGGCCTGTTGGGATAATCCTGCGCCATCGCGTTAGTTAGGGCGCAGGAGGCAAAGCAGACCAGCAACAATTTTTTTGCGTAACTGGGTAAATTTTTCATACTTGACTCCTACTCAACTCAAAAAAAATAAAGACGCTAGGGTGCGAAACCGTAGAGCCGTACAGGGTTGTCCACCAGCACTTTTCGCTGGAGTCGCGATGTGCCAGCCCACTCTCCGAATAAGTCCAGCATCAAGGCATCGTCAGGCATGGGCTTTTCACCGGCCATGGCTGATGTGTGGGGCCAGTCAGTCCCCCAAAGCATGCGTTCTGGCGCCAAGCTCAGCCAGGCACGGGTGATAACCCCTGCGTCTTCATAGCCTGCTGGACCGCTCTTGCTGTCGTGGTAAGCGCCGGACAGCTTGACCCACGTATTGCCCCGCGCCACCAGCTTGCGCAAGATTGGCCAAGCCGGGTGCGACAGGCCCTGCGGCTGCGGAAAGCGGCCCAGGTGGTCGATGACCAGGGGCGTCGGCAAGCGTTGCAAAACATCCTCCAGCGCGAGGTAGCCCTCTGCCAGCGCATGCACCTGCACATGCCATCCAAGAGGGGCGATGCGATGGGCTAGCGCCTCCATACTCTGCGCAGAGGGGCCGGCCGGGCGCGCGAAATTGAATCGAATGCCGCGCACGCCTGCAGCGTGAAACGACTGCAGCTCGGCGTCGCTCACATCTTGATCAACCACGGCAATACCGCGCGCTGTACTGCCCAGTAGCTTGAGCGCTGCAAGCAGGCAGCGGTTATCCGTGCCGTAGGTAGAGGGCTGCACGACGACGCTGCGCGTGGTGCCAAGGCGAGCCTGTAGCAGACGGTACTGCGCCACTGTCGCGTCTGCAGGTTTTAGGTCGGCCCTGGGATCGGCCGGAAAACGGGCGTCGTAAATGTGATGATGGCTGTCCACTGCCCCCCCCGGCATGGCTAACTGTGCTGGCGACGTACCCGCAGACCAAGGAACGGGGATCATTGCGTTGACTCCTGTTCAAAGAGTTGCTTGAGTCGGTACGCGGCTGCCGCGTTCACCGCACCTTCTGGCATGCTTCCGGCTGCCAGAGCAGCGACCTGCCGTACCGTGTCCATGGTCTGATGTTCCCTTGCTTGAACGGTCATGCCGCCAACGTGCGGCATCAGAACGACGTCGGGACGGCCAACAAAGCGTGATGAGGGTTTCTGATCCTTGGCCCGACCCACATCCAAACCGGCACCGCGCAAATGGCCGGCATCGAGCATCGCCTCCAAGGCATCTTCGTCCACCAGTTCACCTCTAGATAGGTTGATGAAGGAGGCCCCCGGTCGCATGATGCTGAAGGCCTGCGCATTCATCAAATTAGCCGTCTCTGGGGTGGCAACCGCGAGACACACCACGAAGTCCGAGACGCGTAGAATTTCGTCGAAAGTGGCCGCCATAGCGCCAAGCTGTTCCTGTGGAAAATGGGGGTCGTGCACAAGTACACGCATACCGATCGCAGCAGACATTTCGGCCAGATGGCGCCCAATGCGACCATAGCCCACGATGCCGACGGTGCAAGCGTTGAGCTGCAAACCCTTAGCGAGCACCGGCTCCTCACCCCGCTCATAGGCAGCACGTGCGCGCGAGATCCCACGGGCCAAGTCAATCATCATGCCCAGGCCCATTTCTGCCACCGCGCGCCCAAAACCTGCCGAGGCTTGCGTCACCAGAACGCCATGCATTGAGGCGGCACTCACGTCGATGGTGCTGATGTCGACCGCACCACGTAAAAAAGCCACAAGCTCCGGCGCATGCTCAAAGGTCGAAGCCAGACCCGCAGCTGAGCGGTGCGCCACGATCACCTGACAACCGACCGCGGCCTCTGCAAGTTCACGACCCTCAAGGACACGACCGGTCGAGTTGCGGACCACCTGTGCATGGCGTTGCAGTTCGACCAAGCCGGCTTGGCTGTAGTAATTAGCAAATTCGTCGTCGGTGTAGGTCAGGAATACCTTGAGTGCTTTGTGATCCATCAAAGGTCAACCATGGTGATGCCGTTCTTGCGGATCAGATCTACCCAGCGCTGCGTGTCTGTGCGGACGTAAGCGGCGAACTCTTCCGGACCGGTCGCCATCGGCATCATGCCGATGTCGGCCAATCGGCTGCTCAGTTCGACGCTGTTCAAAACTTCTCTGACGCTATTGCTAAGCTTGGTCACGACAGCTGACGGTGTACCCGCCGGTGCAAACAGGCCGGCCCAGGTATTCGGGTCGAAACCGCGCAGCGTGAGACCCAGCGCAGGCACGCTAGGCATTTGCTCTGCGCGCTTGGTTCCGGTCACGCCTAAGGCCAGCATCCTTCCGCTACGCACATGCGACAACGAAGTCGGCACCGTGTCAAACATCATGTCAACCTGCCCACCGAGCAACCCTGTGGTGGCGAGTGCCGGGCTCCGGTATGGCACGTGCAGCAGGTCAGTGCCTGTCGTTGCCTTGAAGAGTTCAGCAGCGAGATGACTGGTCGTGCCATTGCCGCCTGAGCTGTAGGTGAGCTTGCCGGGATTCGCCTTTGCTTTGGCGATGAATTCGCCCACATCCTTCACGCCGGTCGAGGGATAAGCGACAAGGACTAATACACCGCTAGCGACCCCAGAAACGGGAACAAAATCTTTGACAGGGTCGTACGGCAGCCGCTTGTAAAGACCGACGTTGATAGCGTGCGTGCTGATGGTCCCGAGCAGCAGGGTGTAGCCATCGGCTGGTGCCTGGGCAGCGGCCTGAGTACCAATCAAGCCGGCAGCACCAGCACGATTGTCAACAATGATGGTCTGCCCCAGCTTAACGGACAACGCGTTCGCCAACAGGCGCGCAGCGATGTCTGTGAAGCCACCCGGGGCAAAGGCCACGATGAGTTTGATGGGTTTGGTCGGCCATTGCTCATCGGCAGCAAAAAGGCTGGATGGATTGACTGCTGCCAATGGGGCAACAGCAGACCACTGGATCAGGGAGCGGCGTGTGATGGACATGGAAGGTCTCCTTGTTATTTTTAAATCTTAATCAGACCGGCAGGCCCTTGGCGCGCAGCACAGCGTCGAAGCGTTCGGGGTCGGAGATTCCGGTCGCGTTGTCTGCACGAATTTTGGCCTCCTTCTCCAAATGCGCCTTGCAGCGCTTGAGTATGTCTGCGGCCTCGACGGATGGAATTGCGATCACACCATCTGCGTCACCGACGATCAAGTCACCCGGCAGAACGACCAAGCCAGCACAGGCAATCGGAACGTTGATCTCACCCGGGCCATCTTTGCTAGGGCCGCGATGGGTATGGCCGCGAGCGAAAATCGGCATCCCCTCTTCGGCCCATTCGCAGAGGTCACGCACAGCACCATCGACCACCAAGCCACCGAGTTTTTTAACCACGCAGGTCGTGCGGATCAGCCCACCCACCAGCGCTTGCAACACATCTCCACCACCGTCAATCACCAGCACGTCACCCGGTCGCGCCATCATCAGCGCCTTGTGGATCATCAGGTTGTCACCGGGGCGTACGCGCACTGTCAGGGCGGGACCGCACATCACCGTGTCGAGCCTACCGTGGTACTGGCGCAAGCCAACAGTGCCAATGTTGCGACTCATCGAGTCGCCAATGGCGGCAACAGGCATGCTGCGAAACGCTTCAACAATGTCGGCAGATGGCCCTTCGACACGAGGATTTATGCGGTAGCCTGCAGGCCATTGAAGTGCGGGCTTAGAGGCAGTACTTGTCACAGGAAACTCCAGAAAAGTGAATGGATTATGTGGGCGATAAAACGTGCGGATTCACGCAGGCAGAAACCTCAACCGGCGTGCCCTGCAAAAAATTGAGCACGTTGCGTGCGGCGCCACTGGCCATGCCCGAAAGTGCAGCCGGCGTAGAGCCACCGACATGCGGCGTGAGCACCACATTGGGCAAAGTCGCCAGCTCACTCCCTAAAGGCAATGGCTCGACGGCCATGGTGTCCAACCCCGCCGCATACAACTGACCGCTTTTCAGCGCTGCAATCAAGGCCGACTCGTCCACCACCTCGCCCCGCGCGGTGTTGACAAGGATGGCACCGCGCGGCATGGCCGCGAACTGCGCTGCACCCAGCATGTTGCAGGTGTACTTGTTCAAGGGTGCGTGCAGGCTGACGACATGGCTCGAACTTAACAATTCGTTGAGAGATGAAAGAATGCGCACACCGGGTAACGGACTCACACCATCGATCAGCGCAGGGTCGTAGGCAACTACATGCATGCCCAGCACTTGGCAGAAGGCAGCAACGCGCCGACCAACTTGACCAAAGCCGATCAAACCCAGCGTTTTGCCCTGTAGCTCAATACCATCCTGCGCACGCGACCAGCGGCCCTCGTGCAACTCCTTATCCATCCAGCCGATGCGGCGGGCAGCAGCGAACATCAGTCCCAGCGTCAACTCGGCAACCGATTGCGCGTTGGCGCCGGGCGTCACGTAGACCGGGATGCCGCGCCGTGTAGCGGCCTCCACATCGATATTGCTGACACCAACACCATGCTTGGAAATCACCTTCAGTGTGGGGCATGTCTCAATGGCTTTGGCCGTCAAGCGCACGGTTCGCGAGATGACGGCTTCGACAGGCTCGGTTCCCATCAGGCGCTCAAGCTCCTCGACACTCTCGGAGGCAGACAGGTAAATCACCCGTGCGCCAACCTGAGCAAGTAGATCCGCGCCCGATTTGGAGAGTGTGGCGGCAGTGACCAGTACGGTGAAACTCATTCCAACCCCTTTAATTAGGGGTCATTTTCTGCAGGTCATATCATTCCGTCTATTCGATTATTTTTATAATTACATTCTTTTGAGTTATGAATGAACTTAAATCTCAGTGATCTCAAAAGCTTTGAAGTGATTGCCACATTCGGCCATTTGGGAAAAGCCGCAGGCCAACTCGGAAGAACGCAACCCGCGCTGACAAAATGCGTACAGCGTCTCGAACTGAGCTTTGGATGCGCGCTTTTTGAACGCCATGGACGCGGCATCAAGTTAACGCCTGTCGGCGAAGTGCTGCTTGCGCGGGCACGTCAACTGCTGGGTGCCAGTGAAGATGCCATCCGGGAAGTCAGCGACTACGCCAAAGGAAATGCAGGCCATGTACGCATCGGCTGTGGGCCCATTGCAGCCGACCATGTGCTGCCAGAAATCTGCAATTCACTGCTGGCTGAGGCCCCAGAAACAACGATCGATATCACAGTGGCACAAAGCACCGACCTGCGTCAGCGCCTGATTGAGGGTGACATCGACTTGCTGATTGGTCTGGCGCCGGGCGAGGACGACGCATTCATCACTCACTCCATCGTTGAGGATGTTGTTGTGATTGCCGCCAACATCAATCACCCGGTTTTCCAACTGAAAAAAATCACGATGAAGTCTTTACTGACTTGGCGCTGGGTCTTGCCGGTTGCCACCATTCCAAGCAGGCAGTGGCTTGACGCTGCGTTTCAGTCCCGCGGATTCCCATTACCGGACGTTCAGATCAACGCCAACTCCATTCCGTTAATGCCAGGACTTATCGCACGAACCGAACTACTTAGTTTTCTGTCAAGACACACCTTGTCCACATCAGCGCATTCCTACCAATTGCGCGAAATTCCATTAAAAGAAACGACTCTTCAACGACACTTGGGGGTGACCTATCGCCGGGAAGGCTACTTATCGCCTGCGGCGCAGCGCTTGGTAACGCTACTCAGAACCAAAGGTGAACAACTTTTTCCTGACGCGATGAGCCAGCTGGACTAGCACCCACCCGCTAGGCCGACGGCAATGTAAATCGACGCACGGTCGTATTTGACACAGGTTAACGTGCACCTCATTTATTGCCGCACAGCTGCGCTCATGAATGCTTCGTTGCGTCATATCAACCTGCTGCACACTCTGCTCTAGGCTGAGACTCAACGCACACGCACCATTGGGCGATCTTGACCGCTCAGGTGCAGGACATGGATTGAACTCGCCCGCAGCGGCCACCGCCGCGCGTTGATACGCCCCAACACATGGGATTGGCTGGAACCTTAATTTCCCGAAAAATGCATCGCTTCACGGGTTGAGATGCAAACGGTCTCCCACATGTTCTGGCGCATACAAAACCGTAGCCCATGACCGCCACTCAACGCAGCCCGGGATGATAAACAAGCCGCTGCATTGAAAACGCTGCACTGGGTCAGTGTTGGGCTCAACTTGACGCAGTTAGGGACTTTTATCTGGCTGTTGTTTCTAGGAGGTTGAGAGGTCAATACCGCCGAGGACCTGCTTTGAACCAGATCCATGCGCCCGAAAAACTGACTTTCTGGCATGCCAATTTTTAATCTTTTCTTTCAAATTCCTAGGAACATTCATGAATACAAACGACATCGCACTCGTGTCTGATGCGCGTGGCGTCCAAACGGTTGCGGAGGTCGCTGCTGTGATGGACTGACTGCTGTCTCAATGCTGCGCGGCTCACTGGTCAGGTCTTGGCTGTCGATGGCGGTTTCACGACTGTGCGGCCCTTAGTGAGGTGATGGTTAGAAAAAAGCAGCAGGCATTGAAGTATTTCATCAGCTGCGGCGTACCCATGGAAGCATGCGCTTGAGGGTCTCGTCACGCTGAAAGAAGTGATGCTTCAGCGCCGCCGCCGCGTGCAACAAGATCAGGACCAGCATCAAAAAATTCAGAACTTGGTGCAGCTGCCAAAGCATTCCAGCAGCTTCTTTACTTTTAGCGATCAGATCGGGTAAAGGAATTAGGCCAAACCAGACCGTTTGAAAACCCATCGCAGAACTCATCAACCAGCCGCTAACAGGCACACAAAAAAGGAATGCGTACAGCAAGCCGTGTGCGGCTTGCGCAGCCCTTTGTTCCCAACGCGACATGCTGACGGGCAGAACGGGGGGTGCATGCAAGGCGCGAAATGCAAGTCGCGCCAGCGTGATGGCAAATACCGTGACCCCGATCCATTTGTGGTAGCTGTAAAGCTTGAGTTTGTCCGGGGTCAACGCCAACCCGTGCATGTACAGACCAAGCGGGAAAGCCACGAGAATCAAAACCACCACCAGCCAGTGAGAGAGAATAGCCGCCGTAGCGTAACGGGCAACCGGCGCAACATCTGCGACAGAACCGATGCCATGGCCCAACTGCGTGGTCGCCATCATGACCCCGACAGTTTGAACTCAACGATCACCTCATCCTCAACGGCGAGCAAGCCACCTAGCACTGAATAAGGCTTGGCACCGAAGTCGGTTTGACGCAATACAAGCGAGCCTTCCACGATCAAATTCTCTGGCAAGCCAGTGACTGTCAGCGGCACCCAGATCTCCCGAGTTTGACCGTGCAATTCCACAGCAATCTTGACGGCGAACTTCGGCGCCTCTCCAGATATCTGGACTGAGCGAATACGTACGAAGGGAAAGCGCATGGCCTGCAGGTTGTTCTCGCCCAACAGGTGTTCGCGCGTGCTGGCAATGGCTTCTGCCGAAAGTTTGGACGCAAAGGCCTTTCCAAGCGACGACCGGTGATCTGGAATATCAATTTCAAGCTGATCAAGCCTGAATTCGAGATCAAAGCTGGACGCTCCAGCGCCTGCTGGCGCGAGATAGAAATAGCCTTTGAACTGAGGCGCAGAGAGCACATGGTTGTGCCCGACATTGGCCGCTTGACCGGCTCTGAATGCATAGATTCGGACTGAGGAAATTTTAGGGTCGAGGTTGAAGAGTTTGCCCTGTGCTTTTGAAAACTCAGCGTAATGAACGGCGAAGTCTTTGGTCATCCCCAACGGTGATGGTCCTGTGCTTGCGCTCATAGGAGAGATGGGCGAACTGGTACAACTCACCAGCAAAATTGCAGCGATCAGAGTTGCGATTGATATTTGGCCGCGGTTGACTTTCATATGCTCTTCAATGAACTAATGAAGGGAGAGGCAATGTGCGGGGGGCAATCACAGGTGATAGCACCGTCTAGTCGTTCATTGCGGCACCACCGTGCGCAGACTCGCCACGGCAGGAGACAGAAGCAACTTCACCTTGATCAAGATGATTTCTGCCACCACGCCACCTTGGTTCCAGATGCCGCCGCCGATGCCAAAATCACTGCGATTGATGTTGAATTCGCTGGTAATCATGGATTTCCCGTTGACCAACTCTGCACTGAAAAACTGCAGCGTGATTGGTCGCGCTACGTTTTTAATACTTAGGCTCCCCTTGGCTTCAAAACGCCCAGCGCCAAGAGCGCTCATCGATGAGCTTTGAAAAGTGGCCAGCGGCGCTCGCGCTTTATCCAACCAGTCTGTGCCCACTGCAATGACGTCGGCCTCATCGTTACCTGTTGTCAGCGACCCCATATCGATGCGAATGGCAGCGTGGGACTTTTCAGGTTTAGCCGGGTCGATGTCCAACACAGCATCAAATCTCTTGAACTTTCCCATCACCGGGACCCCCATCTCCTTGACTGTGAACTCAATCTGACTTTGATCCAAGATCAAACCGCGCGGCGCGGCATGAGCTAAACCAGCACAGCAAAAAAACAGAACAACAGGTGTGACGAGTCGTTTCAAGAGAGGCTCCACGTTACAAGCCGATTAAGGCTTTAACTGTCCGCGAATCTCACCGCCTTTGTTTGCTGCACTGTGCACATTGACATACAAATAGCCCTTCTTAAAACTCTCAAACTGAGCGTCTGAAAGTTTGGCACCGGCGGGAATAGACCACACGTTGTCTGCCGTTTTGGCCATTGGAACGATGACTGGGCCGTTGGCATTAGGAGCTGCGGCTTCATGAATGTGTGCCATGGTCGGCTCCAAACCAGACACGGTGATACTCCCGCTGACAGACTTGTCGACGCCAACCGTGACCATGCCGCTGCCAGATGCTGACGTCATGACTACCGGTACTTCTTGCGCCCCAGTTAACTGAACATTCACCGGTTGTGCAACAGCCGACAGTGACATCGCAGCGCCAAAAAGACCAAGCACACAGATGGCAATCGGTAGCGATCTTGACGTATATTTTGCATTGGACAAAAGTGTTTTCATAGTTTTCGCCTTCATATTTTCTGCAGGGTTTTGAGGGTAAAACCTTGTGCAGAATTTCACTTTACAGGAGCTTCTTTTTTTCGTTAATAACCGAGGTAAATGCCCCAGAAAATCGGTAGGGTCGTTCTTCGAGTCAAAAGCTGTGCAGAGCATTTGGGTGTGCACTCTAGAGCCAGTTGGATCAACTCGTGATCATTAACGGATTGGCTTTATGGCTCAACGTGACTATGCCGGGCCCCTCGAAGTAGCGTGATACGCAGGCTGCCGAGGTAACACCCATTGCAGATGACTTGAATCTGGCCGTTGCAGTCAAGACCCACAGCTTCCTCGCGCTCAGTCAACCTGTCAAGCGAACCCTTTCAACCAACATCATGTGGGGAACGGTCAGGGCGGCCAGGGCCACAAACATCAGCTGGAGAACGCGTTCATCGATGGGGGCATCAGGCAAGCCGTACCACCCCGCTGCAGCCATCACCAAAACCGCGAACATCGGCATGATGGTTACTCGCGCAAGGCCTCGCAGGCTCATGCCTGCATATATGTGTGCTCGCAAAATATGCCGAGGACTGTGCATGAAGCAAAAAAATATCGAAAAGGCAAGCAATGGAGAAGCGCATAAGGCCAAGACACCCACAGCCAAAACTTCAAGTGCAAGAAACCTGTCGTGACGAGCATTTTTTACAACCACCCATGCCAGTGCAGCCAACCACGGCCAAGCCATGAATTGCAATGCAGCCAACACCCAGGCCGCTGCCGACGGACCGGCCAGCAATGAAAAGAGTCGGTCAAGTTCTACCGCATGCAACGCGGCTGGCAATACGATCACCGCCCCAGCATAAAAAAAGCGTGACAGAAATGATGCGCTAGCAGCCAGGTCACCTGAAAAATGCAGCACAGATATTGATAAAAAAATCAACAAAAAAAGGGTTGGCACAAACCACCAAATGACCACAACCAATGCGGCAAAGAACACGTAAAAAAGCACGAAAATTGTCCACGACAGGCGACTTTTAATCGAATGCAACGTTTGCGCAAAAATCGGATCCAGGGCGCCGTGCGGTACACCCAGCAGGACAATGAGCAGACTCGCCAACCACAGCTCATGCTGTGGATTCAACGGCATCCAAACCACCGACAACACGGCGGTCGTCAGCGCCACAACGCTAAAAATCAGGCCTTGCAGGCGCAACGTATTCATGATCGGCAACACCGACTTAGAAGCTGACGCAAAAACGGCCCGCTGGGTAATGCCCACGCCATAGCCATGTAGTCAACCAATGAGCCCCCATCCCCCAAGAAGCGAATGACCCGGTGGCTGGCTACCTGAGAAAACATGGCCATGAACAGCGCAGGCGCCAAGTGTGGTTGACGTCGAACGACCTTCAAAAACAAGGTGTCCATCCAAGTTTGCAGGACAGGGTCTTTGGGGTGGCCGATTGGCAATCTGTCGCTAACAATTGCTTGTGCACAGCCAATCGCCCAACGCTGAATACGCTGAAAGGCATAACCTGTTGCCGGGCGAGCGGCACCGGCAAACAAACCGACCCGGGCGCAAGACGGCCCATCGCCAGAAAAAGGAGAAAGCGGGAAATTCAAACCCATGGGAAGAAGGCCTTGCTCGGAACGCCGGACTGTAAAAGTAGCGCCTTTCACGCGCTGTGCAATGGCATTTTCCAATTCGATTGTCAGTGCTTCAACCGTGACAGGCGCTGCTGCAAAAACTGTGAACTCAACCAAGGCGCGCTTGTGCGACAGGGGCAGCGTATAGGTGAACGCGACACGCTCTGGCTTTGCCGTTGAAAAATTCATCAGCTCGGCGCAGTTGGGTTCAAAGACAGGCTCAGATGACTCAATTTCAAAGCCGTAAAAGGATTGCCACAACAACACATCTTCTTTCGCCGTGATATGCGGTGGCCGAGTGTCCACCAGCATCTTTGCAGAGAGGGTACCCATCGGCGACGTCAGATGCCAGCGGCCGTTAGAAAACTGCGGCTCTGACACCACCGGGGACTTCATTCGCAAATGCATCTGCGGAACGGCCGCAAGCGCCGTCACCGCCGCTGTGTAAAACTGCTCGGCAGCCAGCATCCGGTAAGGGGTCGCCGCACAATCGACCTGCACCCCCAAACCGGCGTTGAGCACTTTGAAGGATGACCATTGATGCTGCGCTTGAAGCGCAAAAGGTGTTTTATCATCGCCCCAAAAGCACCAAGTACGGTCATTCACGTAAACAGGCCGACGTTCCAAAATGACCGTTGAAGGTGCTCGCGGGCCGAGCTTAGCCAATTGCATTGCCAAGCTGAGCCCAGCGCAGCCACCGCCCAAAATCAGAAGTTCGACATCATTCGGCATGACACAAAAAGGAAGCGGTACTGGACGCTGGAAAATGAGTGAATGCCTCATGCAAACAGTCATCATGCTGCACTGGGTGCTGCCAAAAAAAACGACTGAATGGAATGGCGACCAGGGCTTGTGAAGTGACCGCAGCTTTGCGCCACGCCGACACCACGACGCGCCCATTCAAATACGCCTGTTTGCGCGCCCTGAGCTGCCAACCGATCGCGCGGTAAACGCGTGCCGCAACCAAGATTCCGCCCCGTCCGCGCAAAGGCAAGTAAGACAAACCGAGCTCACCGCTTTGGTAATAAGTATCCGCACAATCAAGCAACATGCCGATGCAGTCTTGCACATGCGCACGCAGATGATTAGTCGGATTGAGCAACTGAGCTGGTGCCAAATCACCGACCATTGTCGCCGGCAGATAGCGTCGATCAACGTCAGCATCCGCTGCAATATCACGACAGATATTGGTCAGCTGCATGGCAATTCCCAAATCAACCGCATGCGCAAAGGCAGCGCGGTCATCCGTGTCCAAGACTTTACACATCATCAAGCCCACTGTGCCAGCCACCTGGTAGCAGTAGCGCAGCAGCGAATCCAAGTCGGGCATGCGAACCGACTCAAGGTCTGACTGAACACCAGCGATCAGTTCCAAGAGAATATCTGCATCAATGCCGCACTCGTGCATCAAGGCTAAGCCGTCATGAAGGATGGGGTTGCTCGAATGGCCTGCCCTTATGGACACAGCAGCGTCCATCAAGGCTTGTCTCGCCAACGCGATTGAGCTGCCTTCGTCGGCCAAGTCATCTATATAACGGCACAAACGATAAAGGCGTGTGGCACGGGCAGCGTGTACAGGTCCCAGCAAGTGACGCGCCCAGTAAAAGCTGCGGCCTTTTTCGGCGAGCACGCGGTCAGCGCTGTCGGTCATGTCTGCCGCCGCAGCACTGAATTCAAATGACGTATTCATGCTGAAGTGGCCTGCGGAATCAGTGCATCCAAAACCTTGGCAGAGCAAAGGACACCCGGCAGTCCCGCGCCCGGGTGTGTTCCAGCGCCAACCAGATACAGATTTTTTATACCTTCTGCCCGATTGTGAAACCGAAACCACGCAGATTGCCGGAACAACGGGGAAACAGAAAAACCAGCGCCATACTGGCTCAAATAATTTGCCTCAAAATTTTTCGGCGTCATGAAAAATTCTGCTGTGATCGTTGTGGCTAGTCCAGGCAAAATGGTTTGATCCAGTGCGGTCACGATTCGATCACGCAACGCATCTGCGTCTTGCGCCCAATCCTGCTTTCCACGTAAATTAGGCACCGGACACAACACATAAAAACTATCGCAACCTGACGGTGCGAAGCTCGGGTCGGTTGCCGTAGGTCGGTGTAAGTACAGCGAAAAATCATCTGCCAATATTTTGTGATCAAAGATGTCGGCCAACAATTCACGATAACGCTCGCCCATCCAAATCGTGTGATGCGCAACCTCTGGATAGGTCTGCGTGGTTCCAAAATACAAAACAAACAAGCCCATTGAGTACTCGGCAGAACGCAACTTCAAACGGGTTGCAAGCGGCTGCTCGGAGGCCTTGACCATGTGGCTGTAAAGATGTGCGGGATCCACATTGGAAACCACCAAATCAGCCGACAAAACATGACCATCTTCCATGACAACGCCTTTGACCGTCCCATGCTCAACACTCAACGACTTGACGGTTTTACCAAGCTGGACATCAATCCCTTGACGCGCCATCAATGTGCCTAAAGCCTTTGTGATGGCGCCAGTTCCACCCATCGCAAAGTGCACTCCGTAGGCGCGCTCCAAATAATGAATCAGACCATAAATACTGGTGGTGTCAAAAGGATTTCCGCCTACCAACAAGGGCTGAATAGAGAAAGCTTGACGCAGCTTAGGATTGCTTAAATAACGCGACACCAATTGCCAGACTGTTTCGTAACTGCGCAGACCAAGTAGCCTAGGGATCTGCTTCAACATGGTCTTGAAGCGATGAAAAGGCATCGCTGATAACTCGGTAAAACCAACATCAAAGATACGCTTTGATTGGCTCAGTAATTGTCGATAACCATCACAGTCTTTGGGCTCGATGCGCGCTATCTCAGCCAAGGTTTCTTCCAACGTTCCGCCGTAGTTAAAACTGTCGCCATCTGCAAAGTGAAAACGGTACCAAGGCTTCAATGGCACCAAGGTGACATGATCTGAAAACTTTTCGCCAAATAATTCAAACAATTCGTCGAATAAAAAGGGCGCTGTAATCACGGTTGGCCCGGCATCATGCCGAAAACCTTGTCGCTCAAACACCTGTGCACGGCCCCCAATCTGAGAACAGCGGTCAACCACCGTGACCTCGTACCCTTTAGCCCGCAACCGAAGCGCAGCGGCAATGCCGCCAAACCCAGCACCAATCACCAAAGCCTGCATTAACAACACTCCGCAGATGAGAACATGCCACGCAGCTGTGCAGACAAATCAAGCAAAAGCGCGCCTGAGTCATTCGGCATTTGTAAAGCCATGGCATCGCAAAGCGCAAGGTGCTGCAAGCCTAAGTCTCTGGCTGCAGCCTGCGAATCGAAGGATTTTTCTGCTCCGACAAGGCTATTTTGGCTCGTCAAAATATAAACAATGTTCAAGCATTTTGGCTGATCCTTGCTGACGGAATCAGATTCGCAGTCAATCGTGGCATCTTGTAAGTCGTCAAAAATTTGATAGCTGACAGCAAAATTTGCACAAGCTTTTCGCGCTAGTGGGACAGCATCCCCTTGTCCTGTGGCTATAAGCGTTAGTTCGACTGGCAAACTTAACAACGCACCAGACTTGGCCTTGGCAATTTGCACATATCGCCTAATAGCATCAGGCTGGTCAAACCGCATGCTCAGATCAGCGCATTGACCATCAATCGCAGTTGCCGTACGTTCGTGAATCACAGCCAGCATCGCAGGCAATAGACGGGGTTGTGAAAAAGTGCACAGCACACCATAAGCTGTTGACAGCAAATAATCGCCAGTGCAAATAGCCAAGTTGCTACCGTACTTTGCCCATAAAGCAGGCTGACCTCGTCGGTGGCTGTCTCGATCCTGAATGTCATCATGAATCAAAGACGCGTTGTGAAGCAATTCAGCACACGTTGCAATACACAACACATCATCGAGACGAAGACCTGATGCCAAGCCAGACGCTATAGCCAACCGAGCCCGCACACGTTGCCCACCAGATCGCAAATGGTACGCCGCAGCACTTCTGGCATCGATTTGGCCTAGTGCGTTAAAACCAGCGTCTAAACGCAGTGCTTCAAACATCAGAACTTCAACTTTTCCAAGCAAAGTATCGATATTTTCATGCGAACCTGAAGGCAGCATGTAGTCAGCAGTTGCAGACATCGGATGACCCCTTTTCAAGTCGACAAAACACCAATTGATGCCTGTCCGATAACAAACTTTCTCCAGCGCTAATCTGGAGAAAGTTTTTCTGAACTTGTGCGTTTACTTTTTAAGTTGGCTTTCAGATTCGCTGACCGCAACGGTCCAAATAATCAGGCCAAAGGCGATCTTGTTAAGAACGTCGGCCAAGTTATAAATAATGTTGAGGGCATTGACGCTGTCTGTAGGGCTGCCGCCAGTGAGATATCCAAAGAAGTAACCAAGGGGATAAATGGCCCAACCGAAGGTCACAATCAGGCGCATTGTTTTGAAGGCCGACTGAACGGATGGTGGTGCTTTTTCAGCGTTGATCTTGCTGGCCTGACCCATGAAAATTTCATACAGGATGTAAGCCCAGCCAAGCATGCCAATGATGAATGCAGGCAACACAGCCATGTAGGCAGCTTCACCTAGATAGCCACCGATGAGCATAACCAAAGTGCCAATCATGAGGCGCCAGAAAACGCCTGCAGGGACTTTCGTGATGGCAGACAAAATCAGATAAAACTCGATCATCAACAAGGGGACTGTGATCAGCCAATCAATGTATCGAAAGACGGTTGGGGTTGAGCCGGTCGTGACCCAAACTTCTCGCATATAGAAGTAGTGCACTGCAGCGACCAGGGTGACCAGTCCAGACACTGTGAGCGATGTCTTCCACTTGGCAGAAACGCGGTCTCTTTCAAGAAAGAAAAAGACCGTAGACGCGATTAACGCCATCGAAATCAACCAAAACGAGATGCCGACGAAGTCATCGGGCTTCAACATTGCTGAGGATGCAGCTGATGCGTGTGAGCTCGATAAAGCCAACATAACGCCAGAGCTTGCCATTGCGGTCGTTTTCGACCAAATACGATTGAACATCATGCGGATCTCCTTGAAAGTGCATGACCAATTGATATAGAAGGGCTTTATTGGCTCTTCACTTGCCATGATTTCAGTGATCCCAAGAGCGGGTCCAGACTAATCACGAATGATCAGTTTAGTTAAATACTCAATGGTCGCAACCAAAAAACTACTTATATATAAAAAAACTATTTATAAATAAAAAAGTGTTGCTAATGTGCTTTTACCTGTTTTCAACAATTCTAATTTCTGCTAGCGAAGAGGCCTTGAGTTGGGCGCCACTGGCCATGCATCGCGGTAATTCGGGGCGCACCCACCCTTGCTCGACCAATGGCACTACCAAAACATTTCCACAACAGTAGAGTCGGTTTCGCTAGGGCTTTATCAAAGCCGAAGGTTTGATTGATGCACTTTCGATATTTTTTCGCCACGCAAGCCTTGCCCTTAGGCTGGCATCCACGCGCTACTTTTTAAGACCTTGCAGACCTGACGACCGCTGGTGTCATCGCCCGATAGCTGAGGTCCACAAATCTGAACGAGATCCACGCCGATGACCGCTTTAACAGCTTAATTGGTAGAGCTACGCTCATCGCATTCCTACAGCGAAAGGAGAAGTGGTTACCTATTTCGCAAGAATTTGCTGACTCACCAGTGCACTTTCACAGCTCAAAGTGCAAAAAAGAATTGGCTCATGCGGTTTTTTTAGTCGCAAGGCACAGGATGGCTCATATTGTTCATTCAACTTAAACGGCTACTTTGCAGCCTAGCTCAGCTTGGAGGAACAAACGATGGCGAAAACGACCCCAGCCAAATCCACAGGGCTTAGTGGAATTGTTCATAGCGCTGTGCCCGACCGGCTCGACCTGCGCGACCGCCCATATATGCCACCGGTGGGCGTCATCCCCGAGCACTCGCTGGAGCCGAAGACGGACATCCCGGTGCAGGATCAGGGGCAAACCAACGCCTGCACTGGCTTTGCTTTGTCAAGTGTGGTCTACCACCTGCTGCACAGCGCCGGACACAAGCCCACGCAATGTCGGGTATCGCCGTTCATGCTGTATTCCATGGCGCGGCGCTACGACGAATTTCCAGGCAGCCCCGCTCTCGACACGGGTTCGAGCGCACGCGGCGCCATGACGGGCTGGTTCAAGTATGGCGCCTGCAAGGTCGACCTGTGGCCGAGTGAGCCTATGCCCAAGCAGGCCAAGCAAACGAAAGACGACTGGTGGCTGGACGCGGTACTGCGACCGCTTGGTGCCTATTACCGGGTGGACGCCCGATCGATCACCGACATGCACGTCGCACTGAACGAAGTGGGAATTCTCTATGCGACCGCCGCCTGTCACAGTGGGTGGAACAAGGGGCTGGGCGTGAAGGGAGCAGGCTGGTGGCATATCCCCTCTGCATCACCCACCGTTGGTGGGCACGCCTTTGCCATTGTGGGCTACAACCGTGATGGTTTCATCATCCAGAACTCTTGGGGATCCGACTGGGGCACTGCAGGCCGTGCTGTACTGCCTTACGAGGACTGGCTCGACAACGCCATGGACTGCTGGGTTGCGCAGCTCGGCGTGGTGACGGAACTGCACACGGAGATTGCCAATGCAAACAGCCTGCGCACACGCAATGGAAAGGTACACATTGCCAACAATGTCACACTGCGCTCGCGCGAAATCAATCCGTTCATTATTGACATGGAGAACAACGGGCGCTTGAGCAACACGGGCAACTACCGCACGAACGACAACGACATCGACGCCTTGGTCACCCATCACTTGGAAATTGCCCGACGCACCTGGAACTTGGGTGAGAACGAGCCGGTCGATATTGCCATTTACGCGCATGGCGGCCTGACGTCGGAGAGCGACGCGGCGCAGACTGCCGCGAAATGGATTCCAGCCCTCTACGACGCCAAGATATTTCCGATTTTCCTGATGTGGGAAACCGACCTGATGTCAACCCTCAAGAACCTCCTGAAGGACACACTGATTGGCAAGCCACGCTTGGCTGGCGGCTGGGTGGAAGACGCACAAAAATTATTCGATGACAAATGGCGGAATGAGCGATTGGAGAAAATACTAGCCCACCCGGGAACGAAGATCTGGGGTGAGATGAAAAAAAACGGCGCTGCGATCTCGCTGGCGCCAGACAGCGGAGGCATCAAGCTCTACAACGCTTGCAAAAAATTACCGCTTTTCAACGACCGGCCCAAGGTACGCCTGCATCTGATCGGGCATTCAGCAGGGTCTATCGTTCACAGCTACGCCGTCAAGGCATTGTGCCCGCTGGGCTGGGAATTTGAGAGCATCAACTTCATGGCGCCAGCAGTGCGCATGGACGTTTTCGAAGAATGTGTCGTACCCCATCTCAAGACCGGCAAGGTCAAACGCCTGAACCAGTTCCATCTCACAGATGACGTGGAGCAAAAGGACCCCACCTGCAAGGCCATCCTCGGCTATGACCGCTCGCTGCTGTACCTAGTTTCGCAGTCGTTCGAGAGTGGCGAGGAGACGCCTATTCTTGGCATGGAGAAATATTTCGGCGCCATCGCGAGTCAGGGGCTGCCAGGTTTGAAGGCTTGGACGGCACCAAGCGCGCAGTCTAAAAGCACCACACACGGAGGCTTCGACGACGACTCGAGCACCATGGCGAGCGTGATCGCCCTGATCAAGGGTCAGAGTATCTAGCCACCGGAGCATGGCACTTGGCAGCCATTGGGTTCAACTGACAAAGGGTCAAGTTCATGCGCCACTCAAACCATAGAATTCATGCTCCGACACTCAAGTCCGAGCAGTCCCGATTGCTGGTTCTTGATGAGCTCAAGAGGCTTGCAGCGGTGGTGCCAGCGTCGGCTTCGGCGCGTCGACTCAAGCAGGGGGTGCTGCCGCTAACGCTGTCCATCGGCATGACTGGCGTTCGCGAAGACGGATCCTTCGACGCCTACATCCATGTGAGTCTTCAAGGCGCCGCGGCCGGATCGGCTTGCCCGCTACTGCTCGACTCCGGAAATTCTGTCTTGGTTTACCCACGCTTCGAGGACCTCCAAGTGCTGCCTAACTTTGCAACTGACTACAAGGTTCTAGGGGCCGGCGCCGAGCCGTGGGGGTGTCCTGCCAACGTGGTTCAAGGGCCTATCGTGTTGACAACGACTGACGGCCTGGCCGTGACCATCGGTGGCGTTGTCTTCTACGCTTGCACTGCAGATCTGCCGGGCTGGACAGCAGACGCCGGCCTGGCTCAGCGAACGGCTAATTTTGGCGCTGCGTGCCTGAACCCTTGGACCGCAAGCGCATGGAACAGACCCGCTGGGGTGGCGTCGGTCTTGCAGACGCCGCTTTCATATCTGGTGTCGCACCCTTATGCGGTTGTGCAGTACGGTGCCGACACTGTCGCTGACACGCCGGTGGGCACGCCGCACATCAGTCTTGACTCGACGCTGACGCTCTACAAAAAGAGGCCAGCAGGGTTCAGTTGCTTCGGGATCGTGCCGAATTTAGAGTGGATGGCACTGGCTGCTAAATCACTGTCCATTGGTGGCATGCACACGCAATGGCCGGGTTCAAAGCCTGCGATTGCGTTCATCGACACCGCCGGTGGCTGCGCATTTTTATCTGATCCTGACCGTCTGCTGTGCAACAGCGTTTGGCCCGAACAGACCGGCAACCCATGGTGGACGGCGGGCTCGACGAGTTGCCAGACGATCTCGGCGTCGATAGCGATGGAGGTAGGCGACGCCACGGGTAGTTTTACGATTGCCATAGATGAATCGGCGCTGCCCTCTGCGGCGAAGGGAAAGACCATCGTGATGTGCCAGCTCAACAAATTCATGCGGGGACAGTATGGTCTGAACATTGGCGGGATCTCCGCGCTGACCAATGCGATTTTGATCGACCATATTCACAAACGGGTCGGGTTCCGGTCCTTGGGGGCAGTTGTATAGTCAATTTTTCATACAAACGCAGGTCTTCTTGCCAGATCTGGCGAGACGGCGCTGTGTGGACGCGCTTTTTGTCGCGGTCAATGTCGGCGTATGCAAGGAGTCAGACTGCAATGCATCGATGGCAGGTCACTCACATAAGTGCAAGCGATCTTAAGTCACCTCCTGAGTCGCTTCAAACCGGCTCAATCGTGATGTTCACCGTCATCGACTCCTCACCGCCGCCCTGCCGCACGCCTTTGATCGGTGGGCAGGCGTCGTAGTCTGTGCCCATGGCCAAGCGTACGTGGCGCTGGTCTATCAGGCAGCTGTGGGTGATGTCGATGCTGACCCAACGCCGCTCAGCCACGTCGAGGCAGACATCGGCCCAGGCGTGACTGGCCAGGTCGGGTTCGTTGGCGGCGTAAAAATAACCACTGATGTAGCGCGCCGGAATACCCAAGCTGCGGCACACCGCCACCATCACATGGGCTTGGTCTTGGCACACACCAGTGCCCGCCTGAAAAGCTTGCAGCGCGGTGGTGCTGACGTTGGTGCTGTCTTTTTGGTAGCGCACCACATCGGCAATGCCTTGGCTCAACGCCAGCAGGCTGGCCAGGTCTGCTGTGCCATTGGATGCGGCGTGCGAAACAAAGCGTCGGCCGAATTCAGCCAGCACCGCGTGCGGTGCGGCCAAGTGCGTTGGGCGCAAAAAGAAACTCGGGTGCGGCAAGCTGGGCGCGTCGACAAACTCGGCCACACCCAGCGTGTCAACCTGCCCTGCTGCGTTGACCAAACTCCAGCGCACGTTGTCACTCTCTTGGCCGACAAAGGTGTACGAGTGAATGCTGTTGCCGTAGGCGTCGTGCTGTGAAAAGAGTTTTTCGGGCGCGCCCAAACTCCAAAAATCGACGGTTTGCGCAGGCCCACTTTGCGGCGTCAGCCACAAAGTTTGCAGGGCGTAGAGCAGCGGTTCGCTGTAGCGGTAGTCGGTAGTGTGCTTGAGGTGCAACTTCATGCCCACGACCTTAACAGCAAGTTCAGCGCTGACAGAAAAGCGGTCAGTGGGTACTCGGGACCAGAAACTCGCGGCTGATACTCGCGCCAATCTCGTTGACACGGTCAAGGAACTGGGTCAAAAAAGCGTGCAAACCGGTCACCAGAATTTCATTGATGCGGGAGAACTGCAGGTCGGCCCGCAACTTGCCAGCACGGCGCAGGGTTTCGCTCTGCGGGTCGCTTGTCACCATGGCCAGATTGCTCATGACCTCGTTCAAGCAACCGAGCAAAGAACGTGGCATGTCGGGCCGCAAAATCAGCAGCTCAGCCACCAGTTCGGGCTTGATGACGTCGCGGTACACCTTGCGGTACACCTCAAAGCCAGAGACGCTGCGCAAAATCGCACTCCAGTGGTAAAAATCAAATTCTTGGTCTTTCTCGTTGACCGTGCCCAAGGCGGTCTCGACGGCATGAAACTTCACATCGACCAAACGTGCCGTGTTGTCGGCGCGTTCCAGAAAAGTCCCCATGCGCAAGAAGTGAAAAGATTCGTCTTGCAGCATGGTGCCCAGCGTGACGCCGCGCGACAAGTGCGAGCGGAACTTGACCCACTCAAAAAACTGGGCCGGATCACGCTTGAACTCAGCGCTCTTGCCCCTGAGCATCCGGATGACTTCGAGGTATGTTTGGTTTTGTGTTTCCCAGACTTCGGTGGTCAGCGAGCCGCGCACGGCGCGGGCGTTTTCACGGGCATTTTGCAGGCACGAAATAATGCTCGACGGATTTTTTTCGTCACGCACCATGAAGTCCATCACCTCGCTCGGGTTGATGTTGACACCGTCATATTTGGCCGCGTAAGCTGGCTTGAGCTCACTGATGCTGAGCAGACCCTGCCAAGCGGCTTGCGCCACCTCGTTGGATTGCGGCAACAGCGATGTCTGGTAGTTGACGTCGAGCATGCGGGCCGTGTTTTCGGCGCGTTCGGTGTAGCGCGACATCCAAAAAAGATGGTCGGCGGTGCGGGAAAGCATGGTCATACGTTGCCTGCCATGGTTGCAAATGACGGCATCGACGCCGATGAAGTTTGGGATTGGACTGAGAAAGGTTTGAGCACCGAAACGTTGCTGGCCACGGGCGCATCTTCCAAAATCCAGGTGTCTTTAGTCCCACCGCCTTGCGACGAGTTGACCACCAGCGAACCGTCTTTGAGGGCCACGCGGGTCAAGCCGCCCGGCACCATCTGCACCTCTTTGCCACTGAGCACAAAGGGACGCAAGTCGATGTGGCGCGGCGCAATGCCGCTGTCCACATAGGTTGGGCAGGTCGACAAGCTGAGCGTCGGCTGCGCGATGTAGCCCGATGGATTGGCCAGCAGCGCACGGCGGAAATCTTCAATTTCAGCCTTGGTCGAGGCCGGCCCCACCAGCATGCCGTAACCGCCAGCGCCGTGAACTTCTTTGACGACCAAGTCTTTCAAGTTGGCCAGGGTGTATTTCAGATCGTCGTCGTTGCGGCACATGTAGGTCGGCACGTTTTTCAGGATCGGTTTTTCACCCAGGTAAAACTCGATCATCTTCGGCACATACGGATAGATCGACTTGTCGTCGGCCACGCCCGTGCCAATCGCATTGCACAGCGACACATTGCCACTGCGGTAAACGTTCAGCAGGCCGGCACAACCCAGGGTTGACTTTGGCTGAAAGGCCAGCGGATCCAAGTAGTCGTCATCGACACGGCGATAGATCACGTCGACACGCTTGGGGCCGCGCGTGGTGCGCATGTAAACAAAGTTGTCTTTGACAAACAGGTCTTGGCCTTCAACCAGCTCAACGCCCATTTGCTGCGCCAAAAACGCGTGTTCAAAATAAGCCGAGTTGTACATACCGGGCGTCAGCACCACAACCGTCGGTTCGGCGGTGGCGGGTGGCGCCATTTGACGCAGGGTCTCTAACAATAAGTCGGGGTAATGGGCGACAGGGGCCACACGATTTTGACTGAACAGTTCAGGGAAAAGTCGCATCATCATCTTGCGGTCTTCCAGCATGTAGCTGACGCCGCTGGGCACGCGCAGGTTGTCTTCAAGGACGTAGTATTCGCCCTCGCCTTGGGCGTTCGGGGCGCGCACGATGTCGATGCCGCTGATGTGGGAATAGATGTTGCCCGGCACATCGACGCCCATCATTTCAGGTCGGAATTGCGCGTTCTGGAAAATCTGTTCAGCCGGAACGTGGCCGGCCTTGATGATGTCCTGGTCGTGGTAAACGTCATGGATAAAGCGGTTCAGTGCCGTGACGCGCTGCACCAAGCCTTTTTCCATGCTGGTCCACTCGTGGGCAGGAATGATGCGGGGAATCAGGTCAAAAGGGATCAGGCGTTCACTACCGGCTCCGTCCTCGTCCTTGTCGCCATACACCGCAAAGGTGATGCCGACACGCCGAAAAATCATTTCGGCTTCGGCCCGACGGTCTTGCATCACGTCAGCAGGCTGCAGGGCCAGCCAGCGTTGATAGCTCTCGTAGTGGGCACGCACGCTGGTGGCATTGGCGTTCATCTCGTCAAACATCGGTCGGCTCATGGGCTTATATCTCCGGCAAATTCAACTCTGATACTTGAGATTACAGCTTAGCAAGTTATGCGCCAATCTACGGTGATCGCCTATATTTTTTCGAATATTTTTCCCATTTTGAGCAGCGAATCATCCATTTGAATTACATGTCTTGTCTGAAAATATCAAAAAGTTAAAGCGACACCGGGCAACTGGTGATGCCAGTAACGCAGAGCCGCATCACGCTGGCAAGTCCATGCTGTCGGCTGAGCGCTGCGCCAAGTGACGGCACCGCAGTGCGCCGACTGGAGCACCGCAATACCGCGTTCCCGGTAACGCTCCAGCACCTCAGGCGCCGGGTGGTTGAAGCGGTTTCTGTATCCTGCTTGTGCCAGCGCCAGCTGCGGCTGCACGGCATCCAAAAAGCTGCCACTCGACGAGGTTTTGCTGCCATGGTGCGGCATCAGCAACAGGTCCGATTGAATCGAGCCCACTCGCAACAAAGACTGCTCTTGGCGCACTTCAATGTCGCCAACCAGCAATGCACTCACCGGCCTAACGGCCACAGGCGAGCCTTTGGCCGCAGCAGAAATTCGCAACACGCAGCTCAGGGTGTTCGGTTTGGCTGGCGAGTCATAAGCGGTCAAGTCTGGATGCAACATCTCAAAATCAACCCCGTCCCATTGCCAGCGCTGGCCCTTCTCACAGCGCGTTCCTGTGCGTAATTGCTGCAGTTCGTGCTCGCCCTCCATGGAGCTGGAAAGCGCCGCCTGCGCCTGCATCGCCAGCACCGCCGCAGCACCGCCCACATGATCGGCGTCGCGGTGACTCAACAAAACGAGGTCGAGTCGTTCACCCAAGGCCCGCAGCAGCGGCACCAACACCCGATGACCCGCATCGCTGTCGCGCGAAAAGCGCGGCCCGGCGTCGTAGAGCAACGCATGGTTGGCGGTGCGTACCAGCACCGCATTGCCCTGTCCGATATCTGCGGCCAGCACCTCAAACTCCCCCAGCGCAGGGCGCAACGGTTGCCATAACAGCACTGGCAGTAGCAACGGGATACCGAGCACCCTCCAATGCCACGGCAGCCGCATCACCAGCACCAAGCCGCCCATCACACCCGCTACTGCACACCACAACGGCACGGCAGCTTGACTGATGGTTGCCATCGGCCATTGCGCAAAAATCTCCAAAACAGCGATCAGTGCGCCGGTGAGCCATGCCGCCAGATCCCAGAACGGCGACCACACAACGCCGAGCAATGCCAGCGGCGTGATGAGCAAGGTCACCGACGGAATCGCCAGGACATTGGCCAACAACCCGACCACCGAGACCTGGTTAAACAACAGCAAGGTCAGCGGCGTCAGGGCCAGCGTGATAACCCACTGCTCGCGCAGCATGCGCCAGAAACTACTGGCAACGTGCATCAGCCAAGCTTGTGAATAAGGCAGCCAGCGCCAGCGGGCGGGCCGCAAAGAGACCGCACTGACGTCACGCGTCTGGGCCCGCAGCGGCGTCCCAGGGTCAGACGCAAACAACACGCCCACGGCTACAAAAGACAACCAAAAACCTGCTTGTAGCAAAGCCCAGGGATCAAAAGCCACCACCACGGCCATGGCCAACAGCCAGATGTGCGGCCATGCCCACTGGCGACCACTTTGGCGCAAGAACACCACCACAGCAAGCATCAAAATGGTGCGTTGTGCCGGCAAGCCCAAACCCGAGAAAGTAGCGTACGCTGCCGCCAGCAACAGCCCGCCCCAAGCCGCAGCACTGCTGGCCGGTAAGCGCAAACACAAGTGCGGGGTGAGCAGCGCCGAACGCCGCCACAGCCAGCCCAGCACACGCGACGCCAGCCACGCAAACAGCGTGATGTGCAGGCCCGAAATACTCACCAAATGGGCAATGCCCGTGGCTCTGAAAACATCCCAGTCGGCACGCTCGATGGCATTTTGATCACCTACCACCAAGGCCGCCAGCACGCCGGCCAATTGGCGACTCGCAATGCGTTCAAAAATAGCCTCACGCACGCTTTGTCGCGCCCTTTCCACCCAATGCAAAGGGCTGTAGGACGCGCTGGCGCTTAACTTGATGGGCGGCGTGTCGCGCACGCCAGCGCGTACCGAACCCGTCGCCTGCAAGCCCTGTTCCCACAGCCACAACTCGTAGTCAAACCCGTGCGGATTGCTGTTGCCGTGCGGCGCTTTCAGCCGGACTGTCATTTGCCAGCGCTCGCCTGCGCGCATGGGTTGCGGCAGGCGCTGCAGCAAGGCTTCGACACGCTCGACCTGTTCCTCCGTCGAGTCTTGAGCATGTATGGCACGCTGCTCAGCGACAGGTGCAGCAACCGGTCGCGGGGCCATGAAAAACCCGGAATACCAGCCTAAATACACGTGCGGCGGCAGCACCACCGGCACGCCATCTAGCCTGGCAGATTCGACCTT
>CANFZL010000005.1 GCA_947451205.1 Comamonadaceae bacterium | reverse complement strand
CACTGAACTCGCAGATGTCACCACCAAGCGCAGGTCTTGACCTGTCATGGCGCCCTGCGTCAACCGCCAGCGCAAGTCCGTGAATGAACGGACGTCTTCCAGCGCCTCGCCACTGAAAGCGGCTTCGGTCACCCACTCGCCGCCAATCAGTCCGGCCCGCGCGGCCATGGACTCAGGCACAGGTGTGGCCAGCACGGCCTTGGGTTCTTCTGTCCCCCCCCAATTGACCACGGAATACAACAAGACAGCCAACAGCAAATTAGCGATCGGACCGGCGGCCACCACAGCCGCGCGTGCGCGCAAAGGCTTGTTGTTGAAAGCCAAATGACGCTCGGACGGATCGACTGGCCCTTCGCGCTCGTCCAGCATCTTGACGTAGCCGCCCAGTGGCAAGGCGCTGATCGAAAATTCAGTCGGCTTGCCAGCGCAACGCCATGTGTAAAGAGGTTTGCCGAAACCAATCGAAAATTTCAACACTTTCACACCACAGGCCACGGCAACACGGTAATGGCCGTACTCATGAATGGTGATTAACAACCCCAAGGCGACCACGAAGGCAAGCAAGGTCAGCATCTCAAACTTCCAGTCGTTTGACGTGCGCAGTCGCCAAGGCGCGGGTTTGCTGGTCTAACGCCAGCAGATCATCAATACCGTGTATCGCGCTTAACTTGCAGGTATCTAAGCTAGAGCGGTTGACGTGGTGGATTTGGTCAAAGCGAATTTGCCCGGCCAGAAAAGCGGCGACCGCCACTTCATTCGCAGCGTTCAAAACCGCCGTGCTACCGACCGGTCCGTCCAGCACTTCCCAAGCCAGTTGCAAGCCGGGAAAACGCTGTGGATCGGGCGTGTCAAATGTCATGGTGGCGAGGGCCCGAAAATCAAGCGCGCGCGCGCCAGAGGTAATCCGATCGGGCCAAGCCAAACCGTAGGCAATTGGCACCCGCATGTCGGGGGTGCCGAGCTGGGCCACCACTGAGGTGTCGCGGTACTGAACCAAAGAATGGATGATGCTTTGCGGATGAATCACGACTTCGATTTGCTGCGGCGTGACACCGAACAGATAGCGCGCCTCGATGACCTCCAGCGCTTTGTTCATCATGGTCGCTGAGTCGACCGAAATTTTTCGACCCATGACCCAATTCGGGTGGGCGCAGGCTTCGTCAGGCGTGACGTTCCGCAGAGTCGCTGGATCGCGCTCGCGAAACGGCCCGCCTGATGCAGTCAAGATGATTTTTTCAACACGCTCCGACCACGTCGCAGGGTCTTCAGGTAAGGACTGAAAAATAGCCGAATGCTCGCTGTCAATCGGCAGCAGTTGTGCGCCTCCGTGGCGCACCGCTTCCATGAAGACCTCGCCACCGACCACCAAGGCTTCTTTGTTGGCCAACAACAATCGCTTGCCGGCCTTGGCCGCAGCCAGACACGGCGGCAGCCCGGCCGCACCGACGATGGCGGCCATGACGGCGTCCACCTGCTCGTGCGAGGCTATCATCTCCAGCGCTTCAGGGCCAGACAAGACCTGCGTGGACAGGTTGTTAGCGCGCATTTTGTCAGCCAACAATTGACCGTGCGGCAGACTCGCCATGACGGCAAAGGTCGGCTTGAAACGCTGGCATTGGGCCAACATGAGGTCGACCTGCGTTGCCGCACTGAGGGCGAACACCTCAAAGCGCTCAGGGTGCATAGACATCACGTCGAGCGTACTCACGCCGATTGAACCCGTTGAACCTAGAACCGTGACCCGTTGTTTCATTGAATTCATTTCAGCGTCAAAGACTGGCCAGCATCAATGCCAAAGGCAAGGTTGGCAATAGCGCATCAACCCGGTCTAAAACACCACCGTGACCTGGCAGCAAACCGCTCGAATCTTTGGCGCCAGCGCTGCGCTTGACCAGCGACTCGACCAGATCGCCGACCACACTCATGGCCGACAGAAAAATAACCGCGATCAACATCACGGCCCAGCCATGACGGCTGACCAGCAAGGAGTAAATACTTGAGATTTGAGTCGCACCGCTGCGGTCAAGCCATGCCCAGCCAAGCGCCAAGACCAGCACGCAGACCATGCCGCCCCAAACACCTTCCCAGCTTTTACCCGGACTGATGGACGCAGCAAGTTTGGTTTTAATGAATCGGTTGCCGAACGCTTTGCCAGAGAAATATGCGCCAATGTCAGCCACCCACACCAACACCATGACCGACAGCAAAAAGTTGACGCCGATGACGCGGGCCTGAGCCAAGGCCAGCCAAGCCAGCCAAATGGCAACCGCACCCACGACCAAGCGCAGCGACTTCGGAATTTTCGGCCAACCGCTGACCCCACTGCGCAGTAACCAGCCACCGGCCAAGACCCACATCGCACCGACAGCACTCCACAGCCATGACAAAGACTGCGTCAACAAGCCGGCATACCAAGACAATAGACAGGCCAGCAGACACAGCAAACCAAGCAAAAGAGACAGTGACTGACTGCAACCGTTGAGACGACCCCACTCCCAACCGCCGGCAGAAATAAGCACCAAAGTGATGGCGCAAAACGGCACGTAAGAAGGATAGAAAAGTGCGGGCAGCAAAATCGCCAGCAACACCACTGCAGTGATCACGCGCTGTTTGAGCATCAGACGGCCTTCATGGGTTGGCCGGGTGAGGCCGGCGCTGTCGTGTCAGACGGCACGGAGAGCTGCGCCGAGGTTTGGCCGAAGCGCCGCTCACGTGAGCGAAACACAGCAATTGCCTCATCCAAAGCAGCCTCGTCAAATTCGGGCCAGAGCTTGTCGGTGAAATGCAGTTCGGCATAAGCTGCCTGCCACAGCAAGAAGTTGCTGATGCGCAGTTCGCCGCCTGTGCGAATAAACAAATCCGGATCAGGCACATGCGCGAGTGCCAGCGCACGGTCAAGCGCCAACTCTGTGATGGGCTGGCCACTATCAGCTACTTTTTGCGCAGACTGCGCAATATCCCAACGCCCACCATAGTTGATGCAAACGTTGAGAACCAAGCCTGAATTGGAGGCGGTACGAACTTCAGCATGGCTGAAAGCCGTTTGCATAGCGGCAGTCAGGCGCTGGCGATCTCCAACGAAATGCAGCCGAACACCATTTTGTTGCAGCTCGGCCACTTCACTGGTCACCGCCCGGGCCAGCAGGTCCATCAAACCAGAAACTTCTTCTTGTGGGCGGTTCCAATTTTCTGAGGAAAATGCAAACACCGTCAACACGCCAATGCCGCGTGATACGCAGGCTTTGACGCAGCGGCGCAACGCGGTCACACCTTGCTTGTGACCGGCGATGCGCGGCAAAAACCGCTTGCCAGCCCAACGCCCGTTGCCATCCATGACGATAGCCACGTGATGCGGCATGTTGCTGAGCACGGGTGCGGTCATGGCAGTCAAGCCGTTGCGCAGCGCGTCAAACCGCCATGATGTCTTGTTCCTTACCGATGACAAGCTTGTCGACATCGGCAATGAAACGATCGGTAAACTTTTGAATGTCTTCTTGAGCGCGGCGCTCGTCGTCTTCAGAGGCGAGCTTGTCTTTGACCAGCTTTTTGACGCCTTCATTGGCATCACGGCGCAGATTACGAATGGCCACCTTGGCGTGTTCGCCCTCCCCTTTGACGATCTTCGTGAGTTCCCGGCGACGCTCTTCGGTCATGGCCGGCATCGGCACCCGAATCAGGTCGCCCTGAGAGGCCGGATTCAAGCCAAGATCGGAGTCACGAATGGCTTTTTCGATCTTCGCGCTCATGCCTTTTTCCCAAGGCGAAACGCTGATCGTGCGGGCATCCAGCAAGGACACGTTAGCGACTTGGCTGATGGGCACCATCGAGCCGTAGTAGTCGACCTGCACGGTGTCCAGCAAACCGGGATTGGCCCGGCCGGTGCGGATTTTGGTCAGCGCGTGCTTGAACGACTCAAGCGACTGCTGCATTTTTGATTCGGCGTTGGTTTTGGTGTCTGCGATGCTCATGGGTGCTTCTCCGGCTACAACAAAATTCAAGTTTACAAAAGAAGGGGCGTGGACAGCCGCGCCTTCAATTTCAAATGTGGACCAGCGTGCCTTCGTTCTCACCCATCACCACGCGCTTGAGAGCACCTGGCTTGAAAATACTGAAGACTTTCACCGGCAGCTTTTGGTCACGGCACAAAGCAAAAGCCGTGGCGTCCATGACTTCAAGATTGCGGCCCATGGCCTCATCAAAGGTGATGGTGTCGTAACGCGTAGCGTTCGGGTCCTTACGCGGGTCAGCACTGTAGACACCGTCAACCTTGGTGGCCTTGAGAACGATTTCTGCGCCAATTTCTGCTCCGCGCAACGCCGCAGCGGTGTCAGTGGTGAAAAATGGATTGCCGGTTCCGGCTGCAAAAATCACGACTTTACCTTCTTCAAGATATTGCAAAGCCTTGGGCCGTACATACGGCTCCACCACGCGCTCAATGGCGATGGCCGACATCACGCGCGGCGTCAGGCCGGCTTTGTCCATGGTGTCACCCAAGGCCAGCGCGTTCATCACGGTGGCCAGCATGCCCATGTAGTCAGCCGTGGCGCGGTCCATGCCAACCGAGCCGCCCGCCACGCCGCGAAAGATGTTGCCGCCACCGATGACGATGGCCATCTCGACGCCCAAGCGCGAGACCTCGGCAATCTCTTCGACCATCCGCACAATCGTCGCCCGGTTGATACCGAAAGCATCATCACCCATCAAGGCCTCGCCTGACAGTTTGAGCAAAATCCGCTTGTAGGCTGGCATGGCGAGTCCGTGATTGAGGGTTGAGGGGGATGGAGCGGCGCTTGATCCGTGAAGGGTCAAGCAGTTTTATCAGGCCGCTTTGGCAGCAGCGATCTGAGCAGCCACTTCAGCAGCGAAGTCGTCCACCTTTTTCTCGATGCCTTCGCCGACCACGTACATGGTGAAAGCTTTCACTGTTGTCGCGCGTTCTTTGAGCATCTGTTCAACGGTTTGCTTGTCATTTTTGACAAACGACTGGTTGAAAAGGCTAACTTCTTTGAGGTACTTCTGCACGCCACCGTCAATGCGTTTAGCCACAATCTCAGCGGACTGAACCGGCTTGCCTTCAGCTTGCGCTTTGGAGGCATCTTCAGCTGCTTTAGCGGCTGCCACCGAGCGCTCTTTGGCGACCAGTTCAGCCGGCACATCAGCGCTAGACAAAGCCACTGGCTTCATGGCTGCAACGTGCATGGCAACGTCTTTGGCGGCGGTTTCGTCGCCCTCAAACTCCACCACCACGCCAATGCGCGTGCCGTGCAGGTAAGAAGCCAATTGATTGCCCGCATCAAAGAGCTTGAAGCGGCGAACACTCATGTTCTCGCCGATCTTGCCGATCAGGCCTTTGCGCACGTCTTCGATCGTCGGGCCAAAGCCGTCCATCGTGAAAGGCATGGCACCGATGGCTTCAACATCAGCAGGCTTGTGCTTGACGATGCCTTCGGCCACAGCCTTGACCAGACCCAAGAAACTGTCGTTCTTGGTGACGAAGTCGGTTTCGCAATTGACCTCAACCAAGGCGCCAATGCCGCCTTCGCTGTACGTTGCCACAACGCCTTCAGCGGTGATGCGGGAAGCGGCTTTACCAGCCTTGTTACCCAGCTTGACGCGCAAAATTTCTTCTGCTTTTTCCATGTTGCCGTCGGCTTCTGTCAGTGCTTTTTTGCACTCCATCATTGGGGCGTCGGTCTTGGCGCGCAGTTCAGCGACCATGCTTGCAGTGATAATCATTTTTGGTTCTCCGTGAGGGTCGATTGACTGGATGTTCGAGGTGCAGACCGGTTGGTGCGCACAAAATTGACGTGTAAAAAAGGGGCTACCCGAGCCCCTTTTTCGAGTGGCACAAGGCCGCAGCGATTACGCTGCAGTCGGCACTTCGACGAATTCGTCAGCGGCCACAGGCGCCACAGCACGAACCACTTCACCGGTCGAATTGGCACGACCTTCGATGATTGCGTCAGCAATACCACGAGCGTACAGCTCAACAGCTTTGGATGAGTCATCGTTGCCAGGGATCACGTAATCGATACCGAGTGGCGAATGGTTGGAGTCAACCACACCAATCAGTGGGATGCCCAGCTTTTGGGCTTCAGCCACAGCGATTTTATGGAAACCGACGTCAATCACGAAAATTGCGTCTGGCAATGCAGCCATGTCCTGGATGCCGCCGATGTCTTTTTCGAGCTTCTCGATTTCACGCTTGAACGTGAGTTGCTCTTTTTTGCTGATGGTGTCAAGGCCAGCTTCTTGCTGAGCCTTCATTTCCTTCAGGCGCTTGATGGATGTTTTGACCGTCTTGAAGTTGGTCAGCATGCCGCCCAACCAACGCTGATCAACGTAAGGCACGCCAGCGCGCTGAGCTTCAGCGGCGACGATGTCACGGGCTTGGCGCTTGGTGCCAACCATCAAAATGTTGCCGCCGTTGGCAGCGAGTTGACGCGCGAACTTGGCTGCGTCCTGGAACATCGGCAACGATTTTTCCAGGTTGATGATGTGGATACGGTTGCGGTGACCGAAGATGTACGGTGCCATCTTAGGGTTCCAGAAGCGGGTTTGGTGACCGAAATGGACGCCGGCTTCCAGCATTTCACGCATGGTGATTGACATATAAAACTCCAAAGGTTGTGTCTAAAATCAGCGCTTATCGTCTGGACTTATTTCCCGAGCGACACCTTGAATGGCTGATTTGCGATTTACCTTGCAAGCAACCTTTTTCTCATTTCTGGTCATTCACAAAGCCCGCAGATCATACCACCCTCAGGCGCGAAGCCTACGAAACCCAATGCCCCAAGACCTGCACGCGCAACGCCAAGCCATCGCTTCCAGCCAGATCAGCCTAGCCGACGCCCTGAACCAAGCCCGGCAGGCCAGCGTGAGCAGCGCCTGCGCTCAGGTCTACATCAGCCACCCGGCTCAGCTACTGGCTGAAGCCGCGCAATCAGCAACGCAAGAGGCCCGCCGCAACCAAGCCAGTTCAGGGCCCCTGGCGGGGCTGCCGATCTCGGTCAAAGACCTGTTTGACGTGGCCGGTGAGCGAACCCAAGCCGGCTCAACCGTCTTGACTGACGCAGCACCGGCGCTGACCGACTGCCCGGCTGTCGCCCGTTTACGCAACGCCGGCGGTCTGATTGCCGGCCGCACCAACATGTCCGAGTTCGCCTACTCCGGCGTCGGTATCAACCCGCACTACGGCACGCCAGTCAACCCAGCCGACAGCTTGGTCGCCCGCGTTCCAGGTGGCTCGTCCTCGGGCGCTGCGGTGTCCGTGGCCACTGGAGCTGCAGCCGTTGGCTTGGGCTCTGACACCGGTGGCTCAATCCGAATCCCGGCAGCACTGTGTGGTTTGGTCGGCTTCAAAAGCACGGCGCGTCTGGTGCCGACGGCCGGCGCCCTACCCTTGTCCACCACTCTGGACACGGTTTGCGCCATCACGCGCTCGGTGCGCGATGCCGTGACAGTGCATGAAGTGCTAGCCGACAGGCGCGTGGCGCTGACGGGCAAGCCTTTGTCAGCCAGCCGTTTTGCCGTGCCCCGCAACCTGATGCAAGGCGGCTTGGACGCCACAGTGGCCAGCGCTTTTGAGCACAGCTTGCGCGTGCTGCGCGCGGCCGGCGCGGAGATCGTTGAGATCGAGCTGGACGAGATCAACGAGCTGACCAGTATCAACGCCACCGGTGGCTTGTCGGCGGCTGAGAGCTACGCTTGGCACCGGCAGTTGATCGGGCAGCGTCAGTCCGACTACGACCCCCGCGTGGCGCTGCGCATTCTCAAAGGTGCGAGCATGAGCGCGGCAGATTACATAGCCCTGCTCGCAGCCCGGCAGCAGTGGATAGTCCGCATGAACCAGCGCATGAACGGCTTCGATGCCATGCTGTCACCCACGGTGCCGATGGTCGCGCCAGCCATCGCCGATTTGATCGACGACGACGCTTTCTTTCGCGTCAACGGTTTGTTGCTGCGCAATCCGGCTGTGGTCAACATGCTCGACGGCTGCGCTATCTCCCTGCCCTGCTACACCCCTGAGCAAGCGCACAACCAATTGCCTGTCGGCCTGATGCTCTGGCATTCAGCCTTGCAGGACGACAACGTACTGGACGCAGCGCTGCAAGTGGAGACTGCGTTGAATCTTGCACACACGCACTAACTTGAAGTTTGAAGTGCGGCAAATAACCTCAAACAGCCGCGTTTCGCAAACATTGAGAAGCCGCCACAATCAGACATGGCCCGCACGCTCAAGATCTCACAAGAACTCAGCCACCCGCTTTTCGACATCGCCGCCACCCGGCAAATAGAGGCGCGGGCTCAAGCCGCATTGCCAGAACACAGCCTCATGCAACGGGCTGGACTGGCCACCGCCCGCCTGACTTTGGCGCTGTCACCGCATGCGCAGCACATCTGGATCGCCTGCGGGCCCGGCAACAACGGCGGTGACGGCTTTGAAGCCGCGCTGCAATTGCAAAGTCTTGGAAAAACCGTCAGCCTGACGTGGACAGAGTTAGGCCAAGACCCGGACGACAGCACACGCCAGCAACCGCCCGACGCCCACGCCTCGCGCCTGCGCGCACTGTCCGCCGGGTTAACGATTTCCCCAGTGCCGCCCGCAACGTTTGACTTCGCGATCGACGCGCTGCTGGGCATTGGCGGGACGCTGTCAGCCGATCGACCGGGTACGCTGATGATGACGCAATGGCTAGACCGCATGCACGGCAGCGGCGCGACGCTGCTGTGCATAGACCAGCCGACAGGGCTCAACGCCGACACCGGCGCGTACTCATACCCAGCGGTCAGACGCCTCGATTACCCAAGGCCCGGTGCGCGTCACACCTTGAGCCTGCTGACCCTGAAGCCGGGCCTGTTCACCGCCGACGGACGTGACGCTGCAGGCCAAGTCTGGCTAGATGATTTGAGCGTGGCGGTGCCTGCCGACGTAAAACCCTGTGCCATGCTGCAAGGTGCGGACAGTGCAAGGGGTTTGGCTAGGCAACATCGAGCGCACGCCAGCCACAAAGGCAGTTTCGGCGACGTGGCGGTGTTGGGTGGCGCATCCGGCATGAGCGGCGCAGCCTTGCTGGCCGCACGCGCCGCCCTGCACACGGGCGCAGGCCGGGTTTTCGTCGCACTGCTTGAAGGAGAAACGAGCATCCATTTGTCGGTCGACATGAGCCAACCCGAGCTGATGTTGAGGAGTCCCGCAGCGCTGGACGTGACGCAACAAGTGCTGGTCTGCGGCTGCGGTGGCGGGCAAGCTGTGAAAGCGCATCTGCCCGCGTTATTGGCTGATGCCAAACGTGCCATCTTTGACGCTGACGCTCTGAACGCCATTGCCGCAGACCCTTCATTGCAGGCCTTGTTAGCTGCGCGGCAGACGCATGGCCACGCCACGATTTTGACGCCACATCCGCTGGAAGCCGCCCGTCTGTTGCAATGCCACACGCACGAAGTTCAATCAGATCGGCGCCGTGCAGTCCAGCAATTGGCCGATAGATTTGGCTGTGTCGTGGTGCTTAAAGGCTCGGGCAGCGTGATTGCCGCACCGGGGCAATTGGCGCTGATAAATCACAGCGGCAATGCCTTGCTGGCCAGTCCTGGCACGGGCGACGTTTTGGCCGGCATGATCGGGGCCCTGCTGGCTGCGGACTTTCCTGCGAGGACTGCGGCAGCGCAAGCCGTTTTTATGCACGGACGTTTGGCCGATTGTTGGGCAGACATTTGTGCGGCCAGCGGTACGACTGAAGCACTCACGGCATCAGTGCTTGCCAGATTTGCGAGTGCCTGAAAGCGCTTTCAACCCAGAAACATCAAGCCCACTTGCAACAACAACAGCAAGGCCATAGCCGACAGGTCAATGCCGCCAATCATGGGCACAATCCGGCGCAGCGGCGCCAAGGGTGGCTCGACCAGTCGGGACAACAAACCATGGCCGTAAGAGCCCGGCTGCACCCACGAGATGATGACATAGCCAAAAACCAGAATCGTCAAGGCTTGCAGTGCCACGCGGAGCAGTATTTTGACGGCAAAAGCCAGTATGCCCAACAGCGACGCGTCGCCCGCGAACCAGCCAAACAACAAGGCCGACAACAAGGCGTACGCCAAAGAGAGTAAAAATGCTGCGAACAAACTGGCTGAATCCACCTTGGAGCGAGCCAACGCCTGCGGCAGCATGCGCCGCAGCGGCTTGACCAACCAGTTCGTCAGCGCCATCACAAACGTGCCCGGCTGGGCCGTCATGCTGATGCGCAGCCAGTTCATATAAGCGCGAAACAAAGCCGCACCAATCAACAGATAAGAAGCTGTCTCCAGCAAAAAACTCAAAACACGCATCTGCATCACCGCCTTGGCTTCTTAGTAGGTTTACTTGACTTGCGAGGTGCACCCCCAGCCGATTTCTTCACGGCGGCTTTAAGCGCTTGAATCGGCGAGCGGGCCGAACCGCGGTCTGATGCACCACCACTGCGGGCGGCGGAACGTTCTGGCCGCTCTGATCGGTCTGAGCGCTTGCCGGGGCGTTTGTCCGACGGCCCATCGAATGCACCGCCGCCCGACTTGTCCTTCATGGCGCGAGCCGTCAACTCCTCGCCTTCGTGCACCAACCTGAAGTCAATTTTGCGACCATCTAGGTCGACACGGCTGACCTGCACCCGAACCCGCGTGCCGATCGCGTAGCGCATGCCGGTACGTTCACCGCGGAGCTCTTGACGGGCTTCGTCAAAGCGGAAATATTCGCCACCGAGCTCGGTGATGTGCACCAAGCCTTCGACATACATCGCGTCCAAGGTGACGAAAATTCCGAAGCTGGTCGCTGAACTGACGACACCGCCAAACTCTTCGCCCAAATGGCCGCGCATGTATTTGCACTTGAGCCAGGCTTCAACGTCGCGGCTGGCTTCGTCGGCTCGGCGCTCGTTGGCACTGCAATGTAAGCCGGCGGCTTGCCAAGCGAGTTGGTCGACCGATGGTTTTTTCGGCTTTTGATCCGACTCCACCACCCGGGCAGCCAAGCGCTTGGAAAGTTTGGCATGGGCTTCGCCCGGTGTCGGCAAAGCAGGCAACTGGTATTTGGCCTGCTTCAGTACAGCCTTGATGACGCGGTGGACCAGCAAGTCTGGGTAGCGCCGAATCGGGCTGGTGAAGTGCGTGTACGCCTCGTACGCCAAACCAAAGTGGCCGTTGTTCATCGGCGTGTAAATCGCCTGCGACATGGAGCGGAGCAGCATCGAATGAATTTGTTGGGCGTCAGGGCGGTCCTTGGTGGCCAAGGCAATCGACTGAAACTCGCCCGGCAGCGGATCATCACTGATGGTCAACCCCAAGCCGATGGCTTTGAGGTAACTGCGCAGCACGTCTTTTTTCTCAGGCGTCGGGCCTTCGTGCACACGGAACAAACCGACATGCTTGCTCTGGGCAATGAAGTCCGCCGAACAGACGTTGGCCGACAACATGGCTTCTTCGATCAAGCGGTGCGCCACATTGCGGGTACGCGGCACGATTTTTTCAATACGACCAGCGTCATCGCAGACGATTTGTGTTTCGGTGGTTTCGAAGTCCACCGCACCGCGAACGCCACGCTCTTTGAGCAGGGCTTGGTAAACGTCATGCAAGTCCAGTAGGTGCGGCACCAGCGCTTTGCGCTGAGCGGCCTCTGGCCCGCGTGTGTTGGCCAAAATAGCCGCCACTTCGGTGTAAGTGAAACGTGCGTGACTGAACATCACAGCCGGGTAAAACTGATAGGCGTGGACTTCGCCTTTGGCGGTGATCAGCATGTCGCAAACCATGCACAAGCGCTCAACGTTCGGGTTCAGTGAACACAGGCCGTTGGAAAGTTTTTCAGGCAGCATCGGGATCACGCGGCGCGGAAAATACACGCTGGTGGCCCGGTCGTAAGCGTCAATGTCAATCGCGCTGCCCGTTTCTACATAGTGGCTGACATCGGCAATCGCCACCAGCAAACGCCAACCCTTGCCGCGACCAACTTTGGCCGGTTCGCAGTACACCGCATCGTCAAAGTCGCGTGCGTCTTCGCCATCAATCGTCACCAGCGCAATGTCGGTCAGGTCGACTCGACCTTGCTTGTCGATAGGCCGCACGGCGTCGGGCAAAGCCCGCGCCAGCGCCAGCGCTTCGTCGCTGAACTCATGCGGTACGCCATATTTGCGCACGGCAATCTCGATTTCCATGCCGGGGTCGTCAACCTCGCCCAGCACTTCTTTGACACGCCCGGCCGGTTGACCGAACAGCGCGGGCGGCTCGGTCAGCTCGACCACCACCACCTGCCCCGGCTTGGCCGTGCCGGTGGCACCTTTGGGAATCAAAATATCTTGACCGTAGCGCTTGTCTTCGGGGGCGACCAGCCAGACGCCGCTTTCATGCAGCAAACGGCCAATGATCGGGTTCGGCGAGCGCTCAATGATCTCAGTAACGCGGCCCTCGGGACGATTTTTACGGTCATGGCGCACGATGCGCGCTTTGACCCGATCTTTGTGCAGAACCGCGCGCATTTCGTTGGGCGGCAGGTAAATATCTGCCTCACCGTCATCGCGCTGAACAAAGCCGTGGCCGTCACGGTGACCCGAAACTGTGCCTTCAAATTCGGCTAACAGGTTGGAAACCTGACTCGAAGGGTGTTGTGCTGTTTTGATAAGTGATCTCTTTCGTGAGATGGTCGATAAAAATGGAGTGGCTGAGGAAGCTTAAGCCGAGCAGGTCCGCGCTTTAACTTGAAGGGCTGGGCGCGATGCGCCATCTTGATGGAAAGCAGGGTTCATGAGCAACAGCATAAGGCATGCACGTTACAAACCGGAACATGATGAATAGTTGAATTTTTTTGAGCAACTCATTCAAGAAGCTGACTTTCTAATGGTACATTATTAGCTGTGCCCGGGTGGCGGAATTGGTAGACGCGCACGGTTCAGGTCCGTGTATCGCAAGATGTGGAGATTCGAGTTCTCTCCCGGGCACCACAGATACTCAAACGTAAAAAAGCCGCTGTATACAGCGGCTTTTTTACGTTTTGGCCGGGCTCTTCAGCCCGGTTTCTCTTGTGTTTTCAGACCGGCACAGCCACCAGATCGTGGCCTTGCGTGCCGACAATGCGGGCGCGTGTGAACTCCCCCACCTTCAAAGTCTTGCTGATTTTTTCAGGCGGCAGCAACTTCACGGTGCCGTCAATTTCAGGCGCATCCGCATAGCTGCGACCGATGCCACCTTTGCGACCCAGGGCCGGCGCTGAGTCCACCAGCACTTGCATGGTTGCGCCGATGCGCTCTTGCAGCTTTTGGCTGGAGACTTCTTCCGCCACGGCCATGAAACGGGCACGGCGTTCTTCGCGCAATTCCAGCGGCAACATGCCCGGAATGTCATTGGCCGTAGCGCCCGCCACAGCGCTGTAAGCAAAGCAACCAGCACGGTCAATGCGGGCTTCGCGCATGAAGTCGAGCAAATGGCTGAACTCGGCTTCGGTCTCGCCCGGAAAGCCCGCAATGAAGGTGCTGCGAATAACGATCTCAGGACACATCTCGCGCCAGCGCGCAATGCGCTCTAGGTTTTTCTCGCCACTGGCAGGACGCTTCATGCGTTTGAGCACGTCCGGGTGGCTGTGCTGCAAAGGCACGTCCAAGTAAGGCAAGACCAAGCCGGTGGCCATCAGGGGAATCACCTCGTCGACGCTGGGGTACGGATAAACGTAGTGCAGGCGAACCCAAGCACCGTAGGGTTCTGCCAGCTCGCCCAGCGCTTTCACCAGTTCCAGCATGCGGGTTTTGACCGGTTTGCCGTCGAAAAACCCGGTGCGGTATTTCACATCGACACCATAAGCCGAGGTGTCTTGGCTGATCACCAGCAGTTCTTTGACGCCGCCTGCAAACAAGGCCCTGGCCTCGACCAGCACGTCGCCAATCGGCCGCGACACAAGGTCGCCGCGCATCGACGGAATGATGCAAAAAGTGCAGCGATGGTTACAACCTTCGCTGATCTTCAGGTACGCGTAATGCCGCGGTGTCAGCTTGATGCCCGCGACGCCGAATGAATTGGGCACCAAGTCGACGAACGGGTCGTGTGGCTTGGGCAGGTTCAGGTGCACCGCGTCCATCACCTCTTGCGTGGCGTGCGGGCCGGTGACGGCCAGCACGCTCGGGTGCATTTGCTTGACGAGGTTGCCGCCCGCCTCACCGGCCTTGGCACCCAAACAGCCCGTGACGATGACCTTGCCATTGGCGGCGAGTGCTTCGCCGATGGTGTCGAGACTCTCGCGCACAGCGTCGTCGATGAAACCGCAGGTGTTGACAATCACCAAGTCCGCGCCTTCGAAGGTCTTGGAGGTCTCGTAACCTTCAGCGCTGAGCTGGGTCAGGATCAATTCGGAATCGGTCAAGGCCTTGGGACAGCCGAGGCTGACAAATCCGACGCGGGGGGCGGATTTGGAGGCGGTTGACAATGGGGGTGCCACCGAAGTGGACGGGGTGCCGGAAAGGGTTTCGCTCATCACCCTATTGTCTCAGAGCCTGCCGATCAACGCGCCAGCCCGATTTGAAGTTAGAGTCTCGCTGCCGCACTTTGATGGAAAACACTGAAATCAGGCAAAAATAGCGTTCCAAATAAAACGACACAACACCGACAACACACTGACAAAGGACTCCCATGATTCTCGAACACGCCGACATTCGCATTCACACGGGCCAGCAGACGGCATTCAACGAAGCCATCGAGCGCGGCCTGCGCACCGTGATTTCAGGGGCTCACGGCTTTCATGGCTTCAAGGTCAACCAAGGCATTGAGAACCCAGAGCGCTACGTGCTGCAGATTTTTTGGGCCACGCTGGAAGACCACACCGTGGGCTTTCGGGAGTCGCCCGCCTTTGCCAACTGGCGAGCCATCGTCGGACCATTTTTCGCAGCGCCGCCGGTGGTTGAACACTTTAAGCTACTGCTGAAATCGGAGTGAGCGTTGCCGCAGCTTGAGCCGCTTGAGAAAAAGGCCGCGCTGCACACTTGGGATAGCCTCAAGCTTGGCTATATTAATTCGGCGACGGCTGGCCAGCCATAACTGCTGTGCGCTGTTTAGTTTTTCAGACCGTCCGGTGCATGTCGCGCTGGACATACACAAAGAAGAAAGAGCGTCATGAGTTTTGTTTTCACGCCACCCGTAACGGTTTCTGTCCCAGTCGTCGGACTGGCTGAGCGCTACCCGGTCAACCGGGTTTACTGCGTGGGTCGCAACTACGAAGAGCACGCCAAGGAAATGGGTTTCACAGGCCGTGAGCCACCGTTCTTTTTCCTCAAGCCTGCCAATGCGTTGGTCGTGATTGAAGAAGGTCAGACCGGAGACATGCCTTACCCGAGCCTGACGCAAAATTTCCACCATGAGATCGAGCTGGTGGTGGCCATTGGCACCGGTGGCAAGAACATCAAGGCAGCCGATGCGATGAAGCACATCTACGGTTATGCCGTGGGCCTCGACATGACGCGCCGCGATCTGCAAAACGAAGCCAAAAAACTTGGTCGTCCGTGGGACATCGGCAAAGGCTTTGACCATTCCGCACCGATCGGCCCGATCACACGCGCAGCCGATGCCGGCGACATCGAAAACGCCGAGATTTATCTGCAAGTCAATGGTCAAGACCGGCAGCGCAGCGACACCTCCAAACTGATCTGGAACATCGCCGAAAGCATTGAACACCTGTCAGCCGCCTGGGAACTGCAAGCTGGCGACCTCATCATGAGTGGCACGCCTGCAGGCGTCGCAGCCGTGGTGGCCGGAGACACCTTGGTCGGTGGCGTGGCGGGCATAGGCACGTTGACAGTCAAAGTCAGCTAAGGTTCAGCCTAAATGCCCGCCAACGCGGGCATTTGACGGGAGACACCGCAGCCAAATTCGACGACATTTCCGCCTCTAACTCCAATTGGAGCAGCCACTTTGAAAACACTTCGCACCCTTGCCAAATTGTTCGCCATCTTGGCTGGCTTGTTGTTGACTTTCATCACGCTCATGACTTGCTGGAGCGTGATAGGACGCAATGTGCTGGACACTTCTCTGGTTGGCGACTTTGAACTCACTGGCATGGCAACCGGGGCGGCCATCGCGCTGTTCATGCCTTATTGCCAAACTGAGCGCGCAAACATCATTGTGGATTTTTTCACCACCCAACTCAGCATAAAAAAACAAGCGGGACTCGACAGATTCGGCGCTCTGCTTTTGGCGCTGCTATTTGCACTGCTAGCATGGCGCACAACACTCGGTGGGCTCAACTCGTTCAACACGAATTCAGAAACGCAAATACTCGGATTCCCGGAGTGGACCGTGTATGCAGCGATGGTGCCGCCTTTTGTACTGACCGCACTGATTGGCTTGGGTCAAATGCTGTTTGGTTTGGACGCAGGTGACACGGATACAGCAGTTGCCGGTGAGGTGCAAGCATGAGCCCGCTAGGCCTAGCACTGCTTATCTTTGGCATCATGTTGGTCTTCATGGCCATTCGGGTGCCGATTGCAGTTTCTATGTTTGCCGCTGGCGCTGCAGGTTACGTCATGCAAACCGGCTGGGGACCGTTTTCCAACTTCATGAACGCACAAGCGTTTGCACGTTTTGCCAGCTATGACCTGTCGGTCATTCCACTGTTCATCTTGATGGGCCACTTCGCCACTCAGGGCGGCATTAGCAAAGCTTTGTTCCAGTTTGCAGCCGGCGTCATGGGCGGCTTCAAGGGCGGCTTGGCCATGGCGGCGGTACTGGCCAGCGCTGCGTTTGGTGCGATCTGCGGCTCGTCAGTGGCCACTGCGGCGACCATCACTGGTGTCGCCTTGCCCGAGATGAAGCGTCACGGTTACTCCGGCAGACTTGCCACTGGTACGCTGGCCGCTGGCGGCACCCTTGGCATCTTGATTCCACCCTCCGTGCCGTTGGTGATCTACGCGATTTTGACAGAGCAAAACATAGCTAAGTTGTTCGCCGCTGCCATGGTGCCAGGCATCATCGCCATGGTCGGCTACATGGTGGCGATTGGTATTTATGTTCGACTGGTTCCCGGTCAAGCGCCTGAAGTAGATCCGAATCGCCCTCCGCTGACGCTGGCATCTTTGATGGGAATCGTCCCCATCGGCATCATTTTCGTGGTTGTTTTTGGTGGCATTTACGGCGGCGTATTCACACCCACCGAAGGGGCCGCAGTGGGCGCCGCAGCGACCTTTTTAGCAGCCATGCTGAAACGCGAAATCACTTGGGCCAAATTCAAGCTGTGCTTTTATGCCACTGCCAGCAGTTCCGCCATGATCTTTCTGATCTTCATCGGCGCCGACCTGATGAATTCGGCCTTGGCACTGACACAAGTGCCGAACCAGTTGGCCAGCTTGGTTGGCGGTTGGGGGCTTTCACCGCTGATGGTCGTGACGGCCATTTTGCTTTTCTATGTGGTGCTGGGCGCGGTGATGGACGAACTCTCCATGCTGCTGCTGACCATCCCGATATTTTTCCCGATGGTCATCGGCATGGATTTCGGCATGCCGCGTGAATCGGTGGCGATCTGGTTCGGCATCATGGTCTTGATGACTGTCGGCTTTGGCCTCTTGGCGCCGCCTGTGGGCCTCAACGTCTACGTCGTCAACGGCCTAGCCAAAGACGTGCCTATCGGCGAGAGCTACAAGGGGGTGATGCCCTTCTTGATCAGCGATGCGCTGCGCACCACCCTGCTTCTGTTGTTCCCCGGGGTCTCTCTGTGGTTGGTCAAGTACGTCTCTTGACCTTAGGGCTTTCACCACTTTTCAAAAGTCATTGATTCCCGTAAGTTACCAGCATCTTTCCACCGGAAACACAACCATGCTTAAAAGACGAACTCTGCTCAAGACGGGTGCTGCCGCAGCTCTCGGCGGCCCGGCCCTGTCTGGTCTAGCCCAACAGTCAGTCACGCTCAAGTTCCACACCTTCATGTCTCCGCAGTCCGGAGTCTGGCTGGACATGCACAAGCCGTGGATGGCCAAGGTTGAAAAAGAATCCGGTGGGCGCATCAAATTCGAAGCCTATCCGGCCATGCAACTGGGCGGGACGCCGGTGCAACTCTACGATCAAGTCAAAGATGGTGTGGTCGACATCGTCTGGACGCTTCCTGGACTGACGGCCGGTCGTTTCCCACGGGTTGAAGTATTTGAGCTACCGTTCATGATGACCAATGCGGAAGCGACTTCAAAGGCTTTCTGGGAATATGTCCAAACCAACGCCAGTGATGAATTCAAAGACACCCAAGTCATTGCGCTGCAGGTACACGGTCCTGGCGTTATTCACACCGCAGACAAACCCGTCAAGTCAGTCGCCGACATGCGTGGTCTCAAGCTGCGTGCGCCAACTCGCCAAGTCACTAAATTGCTCGGCGTTTTAGGGGCTATTCCAGTTGGCATGCCTCTGCCGGGAATTCCTGACGCACTCAGCAAAGGCACCATCAACGGTTGCGCCATTCCATGGGAAGTGGTGCCAGCAGTCAAAGTCAATGAACTGACCAAGTTCCACGCAGAATTTGACCCCGCTGGCGGCTGTCTCTACACCACAACATTCATCATGACGATGAACAAAGCCAAGTACAACTCATTGCCCTCTGATCTGAAAAAGATCATTGACAACAACGCTGGCATGGCGACTTCAGCCTGGCTGGGCAAGGCTCAACAAGCCAACGACGTACCAGGCAGAAAGTCGGCAGCAGACAGAGGCAACACAATTTACACGGTCAGTCCGGCTGAAGCGCAAGAATTTCGCCGCAAGTCACGTGCTGTTGAAGTCGAGTGGGTACAAGACATGGACAAGCGTGGGTTTGACGGCAAAAAACTGCTGACGACCGCGCGCAGCCTGATCGAGAAGCACAGCAAAACGACCAAGGCCTGATGCCAACATGACCGTGCATGTAGCGCCTTGAAGCACAGCCAAGGCGCTACACTGAATTCATGCATCGTCCCCCACTCAAACATTGCCGTGAATGTGGCATTGCCGTTGTCTACCGCCTGCCGGACGATGGCGACACCCGCGAACGCGCCATTTGTACCGCTTGCCACACCGTTCACTATGAAAATCCGCTCAACGTGGTTGGCACTGTGCCGGTTTGGGGTGAAAACGGCGAGCAAGTCCTGTTATGCAAACGCAATATAGAACCGCGCTGGGGTAAGTGGACGCTGCCGGCGGGCTTCATGGAGCTCGGTGAAACAACCGCCCAAGGGGCCGCCCGCGAAACCGACGAGGAAGCTGGCGCCAAGTATGAAATGCTAGACCTGTTCACCGTGATGAACGTGGTGCGTGTCAGCCAAGTGCATTTTTATTACCGAGCCCGCCTGCTCAGCCCGGATTTCAATCCTGGCCACGAAACCATCGAAGCGCGACTCTTCACAGAGTCTGAAATTCCTTGGGACGAGATCGCTTTTCGCACCGTCAAGGAAACGCTGGAGCGCTACTTTGACGACCGACGCCAAGGCCGCTTTGGGACCCACGTGATTGACGTCGCTTAACGTAGCACTGTCAAATTTATTTCATTTTTTCAACGACTCTCATCGACCGTATTGCATGTTCAAAACCGCTTCTTTTTTCCGTATCGCCGCAGACTTCGTCATGCCACCGCTGGACGCTTTTGAAGAGGCTCTACAAGCCACTCGCTTTGAGCCTTGCGGCCCGACGCAACCTGAATCGAATGGTTGGGTCGCGCCGCGCGGCAACAAGAGCATCTCTATGCTGGAGAGCATCGGCGGCCAGATCATCCTCAAGCTGTGCACCGAGCGACGGCCACTGCCAGCATCCGCCGTGAAGGCCGCAGTTGACGAGCTGATTGAAAAATACAAAGAAGAAACCGGACAAGAACGTGTCGGCTCAAAAATCAAAAAAGAATTCAAAGAACAAGTCGTTTTTGACCTGCTGCCGCGGGCCTTCACCAAACGCTCGACGACCTTGCTTTGGCTCGACCCTGTTCATCACTTTTTGGTCGTGGACACCGGCAGTCTGTCGGGTGCGGACAAGGTCGTTACCTTTTTGATCGAAGCCTTGAGCGAGGTGCCCGGTTCACTTCCAGGCCTTGGTGTCAAGCCCGTCTTGACCAATATGTCGGCGGCGGCATCGATGTCGCACTGGCTGTCCAGCCGCGAAGCGCCCGTAGGCTTCACGGTTGACCGGGACTGTGAACTGAAAACCCCAGACGACCAAAAATCAACGGTGCGCTACTCTCGTCACACACTTGAAATAGACGAAGTTGCACAGCACATTGCTGCTGGCAAAGTTCCCACCCAATTGGCCCTCACCTGGAACGACCGCATTTCTTTTGTGCTGACAGAAACTGCACAAGTTAAAAAACTCAAACTCCTCGATGTCGTGCTGGACGGTGTGCAAGAAGGCGGCAAAGATGACGACGGCTTTGACACCGACGCTGCCATCCTGACCGGCGAACTCAGCGCCATGCTGCCTGATCTGCTCGAGGCCCTAGGTGGTGAAGTTGGTGCTGCATCAGCTGATGCAGAGATTGATGCGGCACAAACCCCAGCGACAGCAACTTCATTGGTTCCGTCTACGCCATCGGACGCATCCGCCTATGTATCGCTAGCCGGAACGGCCGCTGACGCGCCTTTCTGACAAGCTGCGTGTTCGTGCTGAGTCCAATATCAAAGTGATATAGCCACCATCGAATTCAGCATTGGACGACAGTTCAACGGCTTTTTAAAATGCTTCATCTCCCTCCGCCAGGAGGGTGTCTTGAACCCAAGAAAAGTCCGATGACAACAAACAACACATCCATATTGGTCAGTGCGGACCAACTCAGCACCTTCATCTCCAGCGCCCTCCAAAGTGCCGGCCTGCCCGATCAAGACGCCATCAAAGTCGCCGGACTCATGGCCGACGCCGATTTGCAGGGCTCTGATGGCCACGGCGTCATTCGCCTGCCGCAGTATGTCAAACGCATCTTGGCGGGTGGCATCAACACCCGTCCCAACATTCGGGTTGTGACAGAACGAGCCGCCATGGCGGTGGTCGACGGCGACAACGGCATGGGCCACTTGGTCATGTCGCATGCGGTCGACATTGCTATAGAAAAAGCCCGAACAGCCGGCGTCGCCTGGGTTGGCGCACGCGCCAGCAACCACGCGGGTCCAGCGTCGCTGTATGTGCGCAAGCCGATCGAACAAAACATGATTGCGCTGTATTTCGCAGTTGGCAACGCCAATCACCTGCCGCCTTGGGGCGGTATGGACATGCTGCTGTCGACCAACCCGATAGCCGTGGGCATACCCGCCGGTAGCGAACCCGCCGTGGTGCTCGACATGGCCACCACTGTCGCAGCCTACGGCAAGGTCAAGGCCAAGGCCAAGCGCGGTGAGCAAATGCCAGAAGGTTGGATGATTGACCGTCAAGGAAAACCCCTGCTGGACCCAAAACGCGCTGATGAAGGCTTTTTGCTGCCCATCGGCGGTCACAAGGGTTACGGCTTGGCGCTCATCGTTGGGCTCTTGGCCGGCACCCTGAACGGCGCCGCCATGGGCCGCGATGTGGTGGACTTCAACCATGACCACGTCACACCGACCAACACCGGCCAATCGGTGCTGGTGATTGACTTGCAGGCCTTTGGCGACCCGGCGGCCTTCAAGTCATCGATAGACCACTTGGTGCGCGACCTGCGGAGCAGCGAGCGCCTGCCGAATGTTGAGCGCATCTGGCTGCCGGGTGAGCAAAGCCACCTGCGCCGCCAAACATACAGCGCTCAAGGCATCCCTCTGTCTGCGCCGATGCTGGCCGACTTGGTCGTCTTAGCTGCAGAACTTAAGATCGCACCACTGGTCACCAACCAGGCTTAAGCCAAGCGCAGGGACGCCCATAAAAATGACAACCGGAGACAAATCCTTGAAAAATTTCACCCATCGCCTTGCTGCCATAACGGCCATGCTGGCTTTTTCTGTCAGCGTGCAAGCGCAAGGCACTTACCCGAACAAACCTATCCGGATGATCATTCCGCTGGCAGCCGGCAGCGCCGTCGACAACGCGGCACGCGTGCTAACCCAAAAGATGTCCGAGAGTTTGGGTCAAAACATCGTGATTGAAAATATCACGGGCTCTTCAGGTTTGATCGGTGCAGACCGCGTCGCCAAGGCCGCCCCGGACGGCTACACCATCGGCGGTTTCAACGACAGCATCTTGACCATGGTGCCGCACATTTATGCCCACGTGCCCTGGAACGCATTGACTGACTTTGATCCCCTGTCACTGGCTGCCACCGTCGAATGGGGCATGGTCGTGAAAGCGGACTCACCCTATAAAACAGTCGCTGACTTCATCGCCGCCGCAAAAGCATCCCCGGGCAAGCTGAACTACAGCTCGGGCGGCAACGGCAGCCCACAGCATCTGGCGATGGCACTTTTCGCTTCGCGCGCTGACATCAAAGTCACGCACATCCCCTACAAAGGCGCCACACCTGCGGCGGTCGCCGCAGCTGCAGGCGAGGTCGATGTCGCGATGCAGGGGCTCGGCACAGTGACCTCGCTGATTCAGGGCAATCGGGTTCGCCTGCTGGCCGTCAGCACCGAAAAGCGTCTGGCGCAGTACCCCAATGTACCCACCGTCGACGAGTCCGGCCTCAAAAATTTCTTCTTCAACTCCTGGTTTGCAATGGTCCTACCATCAGGCACGCCTAAGGTCATTGTTGAGCGTCTGAACAGCGAAATGCGCAAAGCTCTGGCAGACCCTGCCACCCGCGACAAATTGATCGCCCTCGGCGTGACCTTGCGTGGTTCCTCTGCGAAAGAGCTTGGCGTTGCCACCAAGGCGCAGTTCGATATGTACCGCAAGTTGATTCAAGACAACAACATCAAATCAGACTGAGCCCAATGATCCATTCTGTCAATCCAGCGACCGGCGAAACGCTGGCCTCTTTTCCCCACCATGACGCGGCGAGCGTCGAACGCACACTTGCAGCCGCTGCGGCGGCACAGCGCGTCTGGCGCGAACAACCGGTGCAACAGCGGGTTGGCCTGCTCACCGCGCTGGCGCGGGTGCTGCGCCTGCACAAAGCCAGTTATGCCCGACTGATCACGCTGGAGATGGGCAAACCGCTGGCTGAGGCCATCGGGGAAATAGAAAAATGTGCCGTGACATGCGAGTACTACGCACTCCACGCGCCAGCATTTCTAGACGATGAAATCGTCATCAGCAACGCCAGCGACAGCCGTATCGTCTATGACCCGCTGGGCATTTTGCTGGCAGTGATGCCGTGGAACTACCCTTTCTGGCAAGTCATGCGGGCGGCGGTGCCGGCCATGGCGGCCGGCAATGGTGTGGTTCTCAAGCACGCTGGCAATGTGCCACAGTGCGCTCTGGCCTTGGCCTCACTTTTTGAGGAAGCCGGTGCGCCTGCTGGTCTTTTTGGCGTCTTGCTGATTGACTCATCGGCTGTCCGCGCAGTCATTGAAGACCCGCGCATTGCAGCCGTCACTTTCACCGGCTCAACCCCAGTAGGTCGGGCGATCGCCTCGCAAGCAGGGAACGCCCTGAAAAAGCAAGTGCTCGAACTCGGTGGCTCTGACCCCTTCATCGTCTTGGCCGACGCGGATGTTCAAGCGGCAGCCAAGGCAGCGGTCAAGGCGCGCTTTCAAAATACGGGGCAAAGCTGTATTTCCGCCAAGCGCTTCATTGTTGAAGACGCCGTGGCCGACGAGTTTGCCAACGCCATGTGCGAGCTGACCGCCAAACTGGTAGTCGGCGACCCGCTGGTTGCCGGCACAGAGATCGGCCCGATGGCCCGCGCCAATCTGCGCGATGAGCTGCATGCACAAGTCGAAGCCAGCGTGGCACAAGGCGCGGTACTGCGTGTCGGCGGCCATGCGCTCACGCAAACAGGCCATTTTTATGCGCCTACCGTGCTCGATCACGTCGGCGTAGACATGGTTGCGGCCCGCGAAGAAACCTTCGGCCCCGTCGCTGCCATCATTCGGGTGCGCAACGCAGAAGAGGCCGTCAGCGTGGCCAACAGCACCGAGTTCGGACTGGGCGCTGCACTCTGGACCAGTGATCTAACCCGCGCACGCCGTTTGTCGCGGCAGATCGAAGCCGGTGCGGTGTTCGTCAATGGCGTTGTCGCCTCTGACGCGCGCCTGCCCTTTGGCGGGATCAAGCAATCGGGCTACGGCCGCGAGCTTGGCGTGCATGGACTGCGTGAATTCATCAACATCAAGATCGTCTGGACGGGCCCAGCTCTCTGAATTGCCACGCATAACATCTACAACGCTCAAGCAGTCTCCAAGCTTTTAAACATTTCAACACGAGGCATCCCCATGACCCAATCGACAGCTTTACGCCCTACAGTTCTGCGCCCGAACGAACTCAAAAGTTATGACCGTGGCGGCGGTGCACGCACCACGCCGCTTGTCACGCCTGGCATTGGCGCGACAGGATTCATCAATGGCATCACCGAGTTTGGACCGGGTGTGGCGATTCCATTTCACAGCCACAACTGCGAAGAAAGCGTGATGATGCTTGAAGGCCATGCCATGCTCGACATGGAAGGCCAAGAAGCCATGGCCCTGAAACCTCACGACACCACTTGGATTCCAGCCAACCTGTCGCACCGTTTTCGAAATCTGTCAGCTACAGAGCCCATGAAAATTTTCTGGACCTATGCTTCCCTGCAAGCCAATCGCACACTGACCGAGACCGGCGAGACTCGGCCCGTTTCCGCAGAACATCAGCGCTGAGACTTTAAACCGCCCTGCTGCTTAATAGATAAGCAGGGTCTGCAAAGCCAAGGCCTGCGCCACGAAATGGACTTGTTCAGCCATTTATCCACAGCCTAGAGCACAGTCCGTGGGTGTAACTTTTGCCGACGCAACAGCTTGAAAGAAACAATTCAATCTGAGCAAAGTGATCCCCATCGGCTTGTCGGCATCACCATGCAGACAGATGGTTAGGCAGGTCAGTTCAAGGTGAACGTAGCCATGGAAAATTAGGGTTTCCACGATTGAGAAAAGGCTCGGGTCTTGTACGATTAGTTTGATCAAACATCAATAAATCTCCAACCCGAAAATCGAAGCTCTCAACATGTCAAAAGTGATCATCACCTGTGCCGTCACAGGCGCCATCCACACGCCCTCCATGTCGCCCTACCTGCCAATCACGCCGGAGGAAATCATCGAAGCGTCGGTCGGTGCGGCTGAAGCTGGCGCGGCCATCATTCATCTGCACGCGCGCGACCCAGTGACAGGAAAGCCCGACCAAACGCCTGAAGCATTTGGCAAGTTTTTGCCGCAGATCAAGGCCCGAACCAATGCGGTGCTCAACCTCACCAGCGGCGGCTCGCCATACATGAAGATTGATGAGCGTATTCAGCCGTCCATGCGCTTCGCGCCGGAAGTTGCGTCACTGAATATGGGTTCTTTCAACTTCGCTTTGTTCCCCATGTTGGAGCGTTTCACAGAGTTCAAACACGCGTGGGAGCGTGAAGCCCTTGAAGGCAGCCGGGACCTGATTTTTCGGAACACGTTCAAAGACATTGAATACGCGCTGGCGGCCTGCTCAGCCAACCAGACTCGCTTTGAGTTCGAGTGCTACGACATAGGTCACCTGTACAACCTAGCCCATTTCATGGATCGCGGTTTAGTCAAAGGGCCGCTGTTTGTGCAGTCTGTATTTGGCATCTTGGGCGGTATCGGCGTGCACCAAGAAGACGTCATGCACATGCGGCGCACGGCAGACCGACTGTTTGGCAAAGAGTATCAATGGTCGGTGTTGGGCGCTGGTAAAAACCAACTGCGCATTGCCGCCATGAGCGCGGCCATGGGCGGACATGTCCGGGTCGGGCTTGAGGACAGCCTGTGGCTTGGCAAAGGCACGCTGGCCAAAAGCAATGCAGAACAAGTCAAGCAAGTGCGTCAGATCATCGAAGGCTTGGGTCATGAGATCGCCACACCCGATGAAGCACGGCAAATGCTGCAGCTCAAGGGCGCAGAAAATGTGCGTTTTTAATCCCAGTCACCCGCCAAACCACGAGCTTCCCTGATGGCCTGCGCCGCAACAGAGATGTCAGACAAAATGGCTAGTCGCAAGCCTTCCCTGTCTTTCTCTTCGAGGCACTTGATCATCAAGGCGTGTAGGCGGCGTGAGTCTGCAAAGTCCATGTCGCCCAAACCAAAACGAATCAATGGGCCGGCACGTACCCAGAGTTTTTCAATGATCGACAGCACGAAGCTGCTGGCGCCCAATTGGTAAATCAGAAAATGAAACTGGAAGTTAGTATTCAGATAGACGTTCGCATTCGTCTCGGTACGCATGGCCGCCTCGATTTTTCTAAGCTCAACGATGTGTTCCGGCAACATGCGTTCCACAGCCTGAACCGCAGCCAAACATTCAATGTGGCAACGAAGGTCAGTGAGCTCATCAAAGTCTTGTCGCGACAAGCGCGGAACGATCACTGTGCGATTAGCCCGCAACTCCAGTGCGCCTTCGGCAATCAGTCGGTTCATGGCTTCTCTGGCCGGCATCACGCTGGCGCCAAGCATGGTCGAAATGGCCTTCACCGTCACCGCCTGACCCGGCTGAAAATTGCCGTTCATCAAGGCATTGCGCACCGACTGCGTCACCTGCTCACGCAGGGTGATGTTCGCAACGGGCTTGAGGACGGGCAACGTGGCGCCGTCAATCGACTTATTTTTTCTCATGAGCGGCACAAGATAGCACGCTTCGCCCAGCACTTGAACATCACAACAACAACCAACCCATAAAGGAAAAAACCAATGACTCAAAGCAACAAACCCACGGCCATCATCACCGGTGGAAGCCGTGGTATCGGACGCGCCACCTGTGTGACGCTGGCCAAACAAGGCTGGAATATTTGTTTCAGCTATGTCAGCAACCTTGCCGCCGCACAAGAGACCGCGGCGCTGATCGAAGCGGCAGGCGGTCAGGCACTTGCCATCAAGGCCAACGTCGCCAACCGCGAGGACATCAAACAAATATTTGCAGCGGCCTTCAAGACCTACGGCAGGCTGGATGCCTTGATCAACAACGCCGGGATTGTGGGCGAACCGCGTTCCATCCTCGACGCTGATGATGCGCATCTGACCGATGTTTTTCGAACCAATGTGCTGAGCTACTTTTTTTGTATCAGTGAGGCTGCGCGTCTGATGTCGACCCAACGCGGTGGCAAGGGCGGCAGCATCGTCAACATGTCTTCGGCTGCGGCACGCCACGGTGGCATGCCTGAAGAGGCGCATTACGCGGCATCCAAGGGCGCTATTGACAGCGTCACCATCGCCCTGGCCAAGGAGCTAGCACCTCACGGCATTCGCATCAACGCGGTGCGACCCGGCCTCATCAACACCAGCATCCATGACGCCCATGGTGGCCAAGCGCTGATCAACAAGATCGCCCCCACCGTGCCGCTGGGCCGGGCCGGTATGGCCGAAGAGGTCGCTGAAGTCATCACTTTCCTCGCAGGCCCCCTCTCGAGTTATATGCACGGAGCGCTGGTTGACGTGTCTGGCGGACGCTGATCAACTTTAATTTTGCAAGACCGCCACAACGACAGGAGACAAAAAAATGATGAAACGTAGAACCCTGCTAAGTGCCACCGCTGCTGCCGCATCGGCCATGGTATTGCCCACAGCCCTGAGCCAGACCAGCGCCTATCCGAACAGGCCGATCAAGATGATCGTGCCGTATGCGCCGGGCATTTCGCCCGACATCGTCGCCCGATTGATCGGCAACAAGCTGGGTATCGCGTTGGGTCAAGCCATCATCATTGACAACCGGCCAGGCGCTGGCGGCATGATCGGTGCCGAGTTTGCAGCGGCCGCACCGGGCGATGGCTACAACCTGTTTTTCACTGTCAAAGGCGTCATGGCGATTGCGCCGCACCTGTACCCAAACGCCAGGTACAACGCGCTGAAAGACTTCAAAGCGATCTCGCAAATTTTGGTGGTGCCGCACATCATCACGGCAACCCCGAACGCGCCTTACAACAACCTCAAAGAAATGGTCGAGTACGCCAAGAAAAATCCAGGCAAGATCAACTACGCGTCTGCCGGGGTGGGCTCACAGCCACACGTTGCACTCGAAGCCTGGGCCAAACGCACGGGCATCAAGCTCAACCACATCCCTTACAAATCCAACCCTGGCCCGGATGTGATGAGCGGCGTAGTCGACATTTATCTCGAAGCGTCAGCCAGCGCCATTCCGTCGATTCAAAGCGGCAAAATCAAGGCTTTGGCCGTCTCCGGCAACGACCGCATTCCGACCCTGCCGAATCTGCCCACGGTCACAGAATTCGGTGCCAACCTCGACCCTAACGGCGTCATCGGCAATTCTTGGCACGGTATTTACACACCCGCCAGTACGCCTGATGAGATCGTGAACAAGCTCAACACCGAGATTGTCAAGATAGTCAACATGCCGGATATTCAAGCTCGCCTGCGCTTTTTAGGGCTGACCCCAACGGGCACCAATGCAGCGGCGCTGGCCAGTGGCGCTGCGTCTGACTACGCCTACTGGGGTGCCTTGATCAAAGAGCTGGGCATCACGGTCGAATAAAAAAGGAACTTTGATGCGTCATCAACCCATGGTGTCTGCCGATCAAACAACCGACGCAGTGCTAAAAATGCTGCTCACCATGCGGCTGATACGCGACTTCGAAGAAGCTGCGGGCAAAGCCTTGCAAGACGGTCATGTTCGCGGTTCGGTGCACCAATACACTGGTCAAGAGGCCATCGCGACCGGCGTTTGCCATCACTTGCATCAGTATGACTTTGTGTCGAGTCACCACCGTGGTCATGGCCACGCCATTGCCAAGGGTGTGTCGGTCGCGAAGATGATGCGTGAGCTGTTCGGTCGCCAAGGCGGCACATCAAACGGCAAAGGCGGTTCCATGCACATCGCCGATTTTTCACTCGGTATGCTGGGGGCCAACGGCGTTGTGCCCGATGGCGTTACCATCGCGGTGGGCGCGGCGCAGGCACTCAAAATGCAAGGCCGACCAGGTGTGGTGGTAGCCTTTTTTGGCGACGGTGCCATGAACCGTGGGCCTTTGTTTGAGGCCTTCAACTGGGCCAAGTTGTTTGATTTGCCGGTGCTGTTTGTATGCGAAGACAACGGCTATTCAGTCACTTTGCAAACACGCAGCGTCACGGCTGGTCCACCCGCCATTGAACGGGTGCAGGCCTTTGGTATTCCGACTCTGTCCATCAATGGCAACAATGTGCAAAAAGTTGAGAAAGCCGCAGGCGAATTGATCGAGCGAGTGCGAGCCGGCAGTGGGCCGTGCTTTTTACACGCCACCACATACCGCTGGTATGGCCACTTGGCACATGACAAGGCGCTTTATCGCGACCCCGCCGAGGTCGCACAAGCCAGAAAAGATGACTGTCTGTTGCACGCTGAAAACTGGCTTCAGTCACAAGGCATCAGCGCCCACCAATTGAGTCAACTGCGTGACGAGTCCCTGGTGCAGGTGGCGGCTGCCGTGACAGAGGCACTTGATGCCCCCTGGCCCGACGCGGCCAGTGCCTTCACCGATGTGCAAGACCTCGGAGATCCGACATGAACATGATGACCTATGCTGAAGCCGGTTGTCTGGCACTGGCACAAGAAATGGAACGCGACGCCAAGGTTTGGGCGCTGGGTGAAGATGTCGGGCCTGAAGGCGGCGTGGCTGGCCAGTACCGTGGGCTGCTCAAACGCTTTGGTCCACAACGCATCGTCGACACCCCGATTTCTGAATCCATGATCATGGCGGCGGCCATTGGGTCGTCCTTGCTCGGCATGCGTCCCGTCGCCGAACTTCGCTATGCCGACTTCGCACTGTGCGCGGCCGATGAAATCATCAACCAAGCCGCCAAGGCGCGCTACATGCAAGGTGGGCAGGTTCGCGTGCCCATCGTCATACGTCAACCCATCGGCATCCGTTGGGGCATGGCCGCACAGCATTCGCAAAGCAATGAGAATCTGTGGATTGGCACGCCGGGCTTGGTGGTGGTGGCACCGGCCACCGCAGCAGACAACCACGGACTCTTAAAAGCAGCCATTCGCTCAGATGACCCCGTCGTCTACATGGAGCACAAAGAACTCTGGCTGACTCAAGGCGAGGTTGACACAGACGCCGAGCCGATGGAACTCGGCAAAGCGGCGATACGCCGCGAAGGCCGCGATGTGACCTTGATCACCTGGTCCAGCACCGTCACCAGCTGCTTGAGTACGGCCGACACCCTCGCGCGTGAGGGCATTGACGCGGAAGTCATTGACCTGCGCACGCTCTGGCCGTGGGACCGCGAGGCCGTCTTCGCGTCCATAGAAAAAACCCGCCGCGTGGTGGTGGCTCATGAATCCACTCGCGTCGGTGGTTTTGGCGGCGAGTTGCTGGCCGAAATCGCTGAGGCCTTTTTTGGCCAACTCAAAGCCCGACCCACACGCCTGGGATCACCGCGCATTCCTGTGCCGTATTCACAGCCGCTAGAAGACTTGTGCCGCGTGAAGCCAGGACATATTGCCGAGGCAACGCGGCGACTTTTCGTCTGAACGCCCTGCATAACGTGCAGCAGTGCGTCGACGACCCCACCTTAGCGTCGTCGATTCAGGCGTTTTCAGATGTGTAACGACTAGGGTATTCCTTTAGTAACAAAAGCGTTTATGGCTTTTAGAACTAACAAATAGGTGCACAATGCACGAAGAAATAGAGCAACTTAGCTCTAGTTGTCACAACCTCATGGTGTGACAACCCTGGACCCCAACCCTACTTAGACTGGCTCGGCACCGCTTCACGGACCATCCCAATCTTGACGCCCGGGTTTTTGGGTCGAACGGATCTGAATCAACTGCTGGCAGTGACTGAAACCTTCGCAAGAAGGCGACCTGTCAATCCAACATACAAGCCTTGCAACTGGACTTTCACCGACTTCGGTCGGTAGACGCGGTGGTGAACTGCATGCAGACCCACTTTATAAAAAACTCGAAAGGCAAATTTTGCAAATTAAAAATCAAGTTGACTTCTACTCAGGACTGATGTTCCTAGTGATGGGCATCGCGTTCGCATGGGGTGCGACCAATTACAACGTGGGCGACGCCGCCCGCATGGGCCCAGGCTACTTTCCACTGTTACTCGGCACAATCATGGCCTTGATCGGGCTTCTGATCGCCGTCAAAGCACTGGTACTTACATCGGGTAATGGCGACAAGATGGGCCCATGGGCATGGCGGCCGCTCTGCTACATCATCGGTGCGAACTTTGTGTTTGGTCTTTTATTGGCGGGCATGCGGAGCATCTCTTTCCCAGCCTTCGGCTTGATCGTTGCAATTTATGCGTTGACCTTCATTGCAAGCATGGCCCATGGCATTCCCCCAAACCTGTAGACACTTTTCATAGCGCAGTTTGACGCTGCCGCTCGAACTCATGGGGGCTGAGCTGGTCGAGATGCTTGTGGCGCCGAACACGATTGTAGAAACCCTCGATGTAATCGAAGATTTCTGACTTGGCTT